>CALWPF010000035.1 GCA_944383355.1 uncultured Clostridia bacterium | reverse complement strand
TAAATGATAATTTAGTGGCTTAAGAAAGTTATTAATGTATTCAATAATGTTTTCGACTTTTTTAGTTCTAAATTATTATAAATTATTGATTTTATAATGGGTTTAATAGTTTTTGAATATACTATAACTTCATTTTGATCATAATTTACTTTCAATCGCAATACTTCAACTGGGCTTAAATTTGCCTGAGCAGTTCCTTTACTTATACCTTCTAAAAATAATTTTGTTCTTGGGTGTCTAAATAGTGAATATAAAAAACCATAATATAAATTATTTTTAGGCTTAATCTTTGCAACGCGTTGATTTAAAAGTAAATTATCTTCTGTAATAATAGCAGTTCTGCCAACATTACCAGTTAAAGAAATTACAATATCATTTAAGTTTAATTTTGCTGATTTTTCAATTTTATTTGAAATATTATTTATGAAATTAACACTGTTAGTATCTATATAACCATCATTTACATTTTTTATAGTGATAATCTTGTATTTTCCATTTGTTAAATAATCTTCACTACTAAAAGCATAACCATTCACAAATGTAAAATAGTCAGCAAGTGTATTATCCCCAGTTAAATTTTCCTTTAATGGCTCAAATTTATTATTAAATATAGTTTGTATTTGGGACTCTAAATTATCATTTATTTGCCTTAAAACTGAAATCCGCCGTTCTATTGCATTATAAGCATTAACAATTTTCTTTTGCTCTTTAATTTCTGGTACTGGTAATTCTACATTGCACATTTCCTCCCAATCAAATATTTCCCTTACACTACCATGCGAATGAAACCTAGCGTATCTATCAAATTCTGGTCTTTTAAACCACAACATTAAATATTCTGGCAACAGTTGATTTTTATCTATTATTTCAAATACCACATAAGCTTGTGAAACAAGTGCTTCCTTATATCCTTCCAACAAAGCTACGCCGATTTTGTCACCTCTTCGTGATGTATCTGGGATATAGCAAAATTCATTATTTTTTATTATTTTATAACTACTCCAATCTGTTCCTATAGTATTTGCAATTGATTTGATAAAGCACTTTTCAACAGAAACCCCTAAAAGTTCTAACTTTTTATTATCCTTGTTTCGTTCATCAACAATCCTAATAAAATCTCCAAGTTTTCTATAATTTGATTTCATAGCCCAACTCCTTAAATACTGCAAGTAATTCTTCTTTTGATTTAGCTTCTTGTTTTAACAAATCTTGTAATTCAAACTGCAGTTGTTTCATTTTTGTGTCATAGTCTATGTTTTCATCTCGATTTACAAACTTGATATATTTACTAGGAACTAATGAGTAACCTTTATCTTTGATTTCTTCCAACTTTGCAGAATAACAATATTCATCAACATCCCTATAAGTTTCTATTCCATCGACCGTTTGCCAACTATGGTAAGTTTCAGCTACTTTTTGTCTATCTTCATCTGTAAGCTCAATATATTTCTTTTGATAAGGTGAGCCCATTTGTCTTAAATCCATAAATAAAATTTCACCCGTTCTATCCCTATATTTCTTCACCTTATTATTTTGATTAACACTTCTAGCTTTCTTATTTTTATTGATAATCCAAAGAGTAACGCTTATATCTGTTGTATAAAACAAGTTTCTAGGAAGAATCATTATTGCTTCTATTAAATCATTTTCTATAAGTTTTTTTCTAATTGCAAGTTCAATTCCGTCACCAGATAGTGCACCATTTGCTAAAAGAAATCCCGCAACACCATTTTGAGATAAGTGATAAACCATATGTAATATCCAACCATAATTAGCATTACTTGTTGGCGGTACTTCATAGCCATCCCAACGAGGATCGTCAAGCAATTCGTTTTCACCTCTCCAAGATTTTTGATTAAATGGTGGATTTGCCATAATGAAATCAAATTTTAAATCTTTATGTTGATCATCTGTAAAAGTACTTACGGCTTTCTTTCCAAGATCACCAGTAATTCCACGAATTGCCAAATTCATACGAGCAAGTTTTAGTGTTGTATTTGTCGCTTCTTGACCAAAGACAGCAATTTCTCTCGTATTTCCATTATGTGCTTGAACGAATTTCATTGATTGAACAAACATACCACCTGAACCACAACAAGGGTCATAAATTGTCCCCTTGTATGGCTCAATAAGTTCTGCAATCAAATTAACAATGCATTTTGGAGTATAGAACTCACCCTTTCCCTTTCCCTCTTGCAAAGCAAAATTTGAAAGAAAATATTCGTAAACTCTTCCCATCACATCTTGCTCTTTATCTCTTGAAAGTTCAATCTTATTGATCTCATCAAGAAGTGATGCAAGTTTTGATGTATCCAAGCCTAAGCGAGAATAATAATTATCTGGCAAAGCCCCTTTCAAAGTTGCATTATTATTTTCAATAGTATATAAAGCAGTATCTATTTTAAGTGCAATATCATTTTGCTTTGATTGTTCCATAATATAACTCCACCTAGCCTCTGGTGGAAGATAGAAAACATTTTTCATTGTATAAAATGCAACATTATCTACAAACGCTTTGTTGCCTTCTTCTATTATTTCTTTTCGTCTTTCTTCAAATGTATCACTAGCATATTTTAAAAATATTAAACTCAAAACTACATGCTTATACTCAGCCGGTTCAACTGCGCCCCTCAATTTGTTAGCAGATTCCCATAGTGCAGCTTCCATACTTTTTTCTTGTTTTTCTTTTTTTGCCATTTTCAACTCCCAATTTTTAAGTATATGATAAATTATATCATAAGCAACCTAAATTTTCATCTAAATATTATAAAATTTAAGCAAAAATTTCAAAATGGGATCCTGGCGTGTGCTTGTCTTGATACAAGTGGCTT
>CALWPF010000034.1 GCA_944383355.1 uncultured Clostridia bacterium | reverse complement strand
GTAGCGGCAGTCAATATCTGTAAATGCTTTTTTTGACCTATGTCTATAGCACATATTTGCAATCTCTCAGCATTTGGGTGACGTGTCAGTCGCTCTATCTTACCCACAACTACACGCTCCATACCTTTTGACAACACACGCATTTCATCTACTTCGTAGCCTATTAGAGTAAATTTGTCAGCCACTGCTTGTGGTGTCATGTCACTCAAATCTACAAAATCAGACAACCATTTATAAGTTACAATCATAATAAACCTCTAAATTAATCTTTATATTTTAATATATCATTTGAATTGTTTTAAAAAGTTGATATCATTGTCATACAATTCACGAATATCGGTAATACCATATCTAATCATAGCCATACGGTCCAAACCAAGTCCAGCAGCTAAACCTGTATATTTTGAGCTATCAATATTACAATTCTCCAAAACTTTTGGGTTGACCATACCCGCGCCCAACAACTCTATAAACCCAGAATTTTTACATATAGAGCAACCTTTACCACCACAATACGGACAGGTTGCATCTACCTCTACACTAGGCTCAGTAAATGGGAAAAAAGATGGTCGCATGCGTATTTGTGTTTTTTCACCAAACAAGTACTTTACTAACCCCTCCAATATACCTTTGAGGTCTCCCATAGTTAAATGTTCATCAACTACCAGTATCTCAAACTGATGGAATATAGGTGAGTGAGTCGCATCAATCTCATCTACTCTATACACTTTACCAGTACTAATCATCTTAATAGGAGGTTGTTGTGTCTCCATCGTACGCACTTGAGTAGCAGAAGTATGTACTCTCAATATCCTCTCTGGGTCAAAATAAAAAGTATCCTGAGCATCTCGAGCTGGGTGATCTTTTGGTATATTAAGAGCCTCAAAGCAGTAATAATCCGTCTCTACATCAGTACCATCTTTTACCTCAAAACCTTGTGCAACAAAGTAGTCAATCAACTCTTGTTGTATTTGCTCTATAGGGTGTTTTGTACCATATTGAAAAGGTTTTACGGGTGTAGTCACATCAATTTTTTCGCTCGCTATCTTTTCATCTAATGCCTCATCTAACAACTCTTTTTCCCTCAAGTGTAATGCATTATTGATATCATCTCTGCATTTGTTCATTAATGCTCCCACCTGTGGACGCTCCTCTGCTCGTAAATCTCTCAGTCCTCGCATCAATAGGGACAACTCACCATTTTTACCTAAAACTGCGGTATTTACAGCGTATACCTCATTGATTGACTTAGCATCTTTAATCTTTTTTAATGCATTTTCCGTTATTTCTCTCAATTTTTCTTGCATATAGATAAACTCCTAAAAATTTTCTCACAAAAAACAAACATTCCGCCCTATGCCTTAGGACGGAATGTCTCCGTGGTACCACCTAAGTTCCTATTAAAAAATTTTAATAGGCACTCTTTGATGTCTGTATCGTAGACTTACGCTCCACCTAACAAAATTAACCTCTTGACTCAGCAGAGTGCTAAAAAGTGAATTCACCAAGGGCAAATATGCGGTATTCTCATCACCAACCGCTCTCTGTAATATCACTTAACTTGGCTACTAGTCTTTTATCATCGCATTTATTACATTGGTACAACCAATAATATGTTTAGAGTATAATATAAACTTTTGCCAAAGTCAAGTTTTTTTGTAAATTGATACATTGGAGTTTACCAAGCACTTATCATAGTAGATTGAGCATTTCATCAAGACTTGATGAGTTTAAATAAGTATCTGGCACCTCACCTATTATAATAGACTCGCACACGAGAATATGAGAATTAGTAGTAACAGTACGAGTGGTAGTTGGCAACACTATATTTATAGTGGCAGTCATTGTAATGTAGATTTGATGATTTGTCTGATTGATGCCCGCTGTAGTAAATTCACTATTAAAATGCGACTGTATGCTACCTATAGGATTAATGTGAAAATTTATATTAGGTCCTGACCCTACAAAAACAGCAATGCCTGATAGTGTACCCAATGGTATATCTATCCCTTGGGTGCTGACCAATTCTAGATTTTGCTGTGCAGTCTTGCTGATTTCTTTACTTAATTGATTTATACGAATAGCATTAACTTGGAACATAGATATTTTACCAGTATCGTCAGTAATTATATCTATTATATCATCATACACATTTGTGTTACTTATCACAGTACGAACAGCACTATTGATAGCTTTTGTAGACATTGATGTGACAGTTGCCTCACTTATACTAAAAATTATAGGATTCACATAGCTATTAAAAAACAAAAATATACCAACTATCAGCACTAATACTATTGATAAAAAAACGGTCAACCTTTTCTTTCGTGACCATTTTCTTTTATATCTCTTACTCTTCCCAATCATAAAGATATATATGACGTCTACATCAAAAAATTTACTAAAACATAGTATCTTTTATAAATTATATTTTATCAAAGTGTTAGTCCATTGACTAAAATCTAGCCATTTACTCATAGAAAGAAAACCACAATAAATTATATTAATTATACTAACATTTGTGGACAAAACAATTTAGTTTTGTTAATATCTTTACATAAATAAAAGTTACGGAGACAAGAGATGACAAAACCCATCATCGGTATATTGGCAAAACATAAAGATATTGTATCATCTAGACCAAACACATTTATTAGAGACGAGTTAAAAGATGCGTTAATCAGCAATGGAGCAATTGCAATTGGTATACTCCC
>CALWPF010000033.1 GCA_944383355.1 uncultured Clostridia bacterium | reverse complement strand
TGTAGAGTAGAGATTTCCTCAATCTTGGTAACTTTGCCGCTGTCAAAACTAAATCTTGCACCAATGCCATTGGCGCCAATAGCGGCAATTAGCATACCTTGGGTATCATAGAGATACTGTAAAATTGAACATACTTTTATTTGATAAATAAACTTTTTAAATTCCCTAATTTTTCAGGATTTTGAATGTTAGTGTTTATAAGTTTGTAATATTGTGCAAAAATCTGGCAGTGTTTTTTATTTGCATCAAAGCAAATATAGTCATTAGGGCGCTGCGCAAAATCGTTATCATTATCGGTTTCAAAATTTGCTAAAATAAATAAGTTTTTATGTGATATTTTGATCGTTTTGATTTCATTCCAATCTAGGTGTTTTAGGACTGATTTATGATAAACAACCGATATGCCTTTTTCATCTAATAATATTTGGTTGAAAAAATATTTTTGAAAAACAAGTGTGATTATTGAGAAAATCAAAGCAATACCAAACAGGAATAGTGCTTCCAGCCAATACTGAATGCACAATAACCCTATTGCTATAGCAACAGGAAAAGCAATTAAAATTGCCATATAAATGAAGATAACATTATTTGCTAAAAACTTATTTTCCATAATTACACCAATTAAATAAAGATATTTTCGGGAAGATCCCAAATTTTTTTAATAATATCCACAAGTAAGTTTTCAATTTCTAAACTTGTAGTAACAAAAATTTGTTCTGGTAATTTTAAATAAGCAACCATACCACCTGCAATACCCCCAAATAAAGTAAGAAGACTGCCCAAAATTGTCGGTTTTTCATTGTTTACTGCCGATTTAATACCGTATACTGCATAATTAGAGAGCATTTGCGAGATTATTTGTAATTTATTAAATTGTTGTCTCGGTCCAAAATTTCCAATACCACCAAATTTGAAGAAACTTAAGCCTCCAGAAATAAACCCTGATATAGTTCCCCACATAAAGCCATTAGCAGCCCCATCCCAGAAATTTCCGCCATTTACTACGCTACTAAAACCTCCAATTGCCATACCTGCAGTGGCACCAATTACTGCGCCCACTGTAGCGGCTGCAAAAAATCCAGCGGCACCGCCCACAGCGTTTCCAATACCAAGAGCACCTGCGAAAGCTGTACCTGCAGCAGCAAAACCACCTGCCGTTATAATAGTTAATGCTGCAGCTGCTATAATTATAATAGCTCCTATCAACCAATGCCACCAATCATGTCCACTTTTATCAGTGAACATTATAGGGTTGTCATTACAGTAAATAAACAGATTTAGTCCATTGAGTAGGTCTTTACTTTCATTTATGATACCAATATCATCAATGTTAATGAAGCGTCCAGTCTCAGGATCATAGTATCTACTGTTCAGATAGTATAGTCCAGTCTCAGTATCATAGTAATAACTGCGATAACGGAACGGATTCTTTAATGCAACATATAAACTAGTATTACTTTCATTATACGAATTAGTAGGGATAAAGTCAACAAAAACTCCGTTTTCTAGGTAACTAATCTTGTGGTTACCCCATGCATCATAGGTGTATTTTGCTATGAGTTGTAAGTTGTTGTTGTAAATGCCGATTACATCACCTTGGAGATTTTTCTTGTAGTAGTAGTTTGTGTCATTGAGTGTAAAGCCAATTATACCGTCTACTCCATATATAAATTGCATAAAGGTTGCGGTTGTTGTACTTTCGCTAGCGGATACAATATCTTTTTGTGCTAGTACTTTTGTACCATCTAGGTAGTACTGAGTAGTAGTAGAGCCTGCAGTCTTGCTAGTACGAATACCACTAGCATTATAGGTATAGCTTGCTATATCCCCATAAGTATCTAATTGTCTGCCGTGACTCCACTGTAGTGCCTTGCCACGATAGGTAGTAGGGTTACCTATGCTGTCGTATACAAATTCCTCACCATTATATTCCATTAGTTTATCACGGATACCACTAGTCGCATAAGAGTATGGAATAATAGTTGGTGTTTTATCGCTTAAATCACTTGCTATAGTAAATGCATACTCAAACCTATTGGTTATATTCCCACCAGCATCATACTCCCAAGTAGTAGTTTTGCTAAGTGGCTTGTTATCTTCACGAATTATACGAGATAGGCTGTCATATTTATAGCGGACCTGCAAAATACTATTCTCGTAAACCTCGGTGATATTACCTTTTTCATCATACTTGTATTTCAAGTTGTCAAGGTACTTGTTATTATCTCCAAACCAGATACTAGATACCTGGTTACTGGTATGGTCGCCATTTTTTAAGTAGTGGAATAGTCGAGTAGTTTTTTTATCCCCACTTGTTAAAGAAATCTCGTGAGTGCGGTCTAAATTGTCATTTGCCACACTTTGCGTTGCACCTGTAGGTAAAATAACGCTATTAAGTACACTATTTGGCTTGCTCACATCATAGGAGTAGGTATAGTTTTGTGTATCAGTACCAATTGTGTACTTTGTGACGGTATTGTTGTTTTGTGCATCAAAGGTATTTTCTTTTTGCACATTTAAACTATGCTGAGTATCTGTTTGCAAAGTTGTATTGCCAAACTTATCCAGAGTGTACTTGGTGGTTGCGTTTGTTATTTTATCATTAACCGCAATCAAGTTGCCGTGAGTATCGTAGATGTTTTGTAAAACACAAATCTCAGCCTCTAATGCTGTTGGCCTAAAGTATACCTCAGTCACATTACCATTTTTGTCTGTCACTGTGCGGAAGGTATTAAACAAAATGGTGTTTTCGTCCTCTTTTTTGCAATAACTTGCTGTGGCACTGTTGGTTGCATCATCATAGGTAAAGCTTAAGTAATCGTTTCCCGCTACCTTAATTTTTGACACTCGTCCACGGCTGTCATAGTCGTAGGTGATGTCAAAATCATTGTGAGATACCTTGGTGAGGAAGCCTAGGGTGTATCCATAGGTATTTGTATTGGATAT
>CALWPF010000032.1 GCA_944383355.1 uncultured Clostridia bacterium | reverse complement strand
AACTGATAGTACCAACCTTGCTCAAGTGTAACTGTCCTATTTGATGTGCTGGTCGTGGAATATATGTAAACATTGTATATTTTGGTCTTAGTTAATGTAGTATCATCATCAAATCTAAACCAATATGTACCTGTACTATTAGCAACAAATGTAGCAGTACCACTGGTGCTCAATCTAAAACTTTCAGATTCATTATAAGCACCATTAATAGCGTAAAACATTTGAATACTACCTGTATGCTGATCCTCTGCACCACTTTCGTTAGATATACTAACATGCATATTATAAGTATTCCCTGCAGTTAAATTTGCACGTAATTGAGTAGATACATATGGGTCTGAGGAACCTGTCTCCGTAAACAGCCAGGTACCACTACTAGCATCATATGAATACGTCATATTGTTGCCAGAACCTGTGCTATCACTTTGCAAGTTCGTCTGAGTTATCAAATTTTCACTAGGTAAGTAACCACCCCCAGGGTCTAGAGTAAGGTCATATGTATTTTGAGTCCATTTAGCATAATATGTAGTGTTTGCATTTGGTACTATGATGGGATATGATAGATTGGTACTCAATGGAGATGTCCCAGTACTAGATGAGTACCAACCATCAAAGGTATATCCACCAACACTGTTGGCAACCAATGTAATTGATGAATTGGCAGTATAACTACCTGAAGTAGTACCAATGCTACCTATACCTATATTGCCACTCTTGATATCTGAGTCATTGTGATAGGAAACATTGATTGTCCTAGATATATCCGTAGGCGTACCTGAGATAGCATTACCAATATCTTTAATTTTCATAAGATATACTATATACTTATAATATACACCATCTGTACAAGGATTAACAGAAAAAGTATAAGTAAAAGTATTATTAACTCTATTGTATGATTTACCAGAATAACCAATTCCACCAAAGGTTTTTTGATTCAAAGCATCTTCATAACTAATATTGCTACCATAACCACCCATATCTATGCTTAAACCATCACTGTCCGCCCAACTGCATCCAGCTCTAAGATTGAGCGTAAAAGTCCTGTCCCACACTATATCAATGTCACTATTGAGAGTTGGTGCATTTACTGAACCACCGCTTATATAAGTATCATCTACCTCAATGTATATTTTACCGTAAACTGTTTGTGTCGATGAATATCTGTATGTCGTCTCATCACTAATAATATACATACTAGCAGCCTCAACATCTTGGCTACCACCATATGACGAATAGTTATTGCAAAAAATCACAATGCCACTAACCAATAATGCAACAGCAAAAAACACCACTGCTACACTTATGCTCTTGGTTAAATATTTTTGCATGTTTATCCCCACCACCTTAAATATATCATCAATAAGGTATATTATATTTTTGCCTAAAACTACTATTAAATATAACAAATTATATCAAAAATAACAAATAAATAACAATTATTTTTTTATGTAGTATAAATAAAAAAGTTGTGTTCTTGCACAACTTTTATCTAATTATTTGCATTTGTTTTACTATTTGAATGGCGTATATACCTCATAATTCTCTGTCTCACTAGCGTGCCAACAATGCCCACAGGACGGGCATTGATATGTCACATCAAAGGTCTCCTCTGTGACAACCTTGTCAATTCTTGCACTCCGCTCATCCCACCCCATAGTAGCATTGAGGTAACCTTTTTGGCTACTCACAGACTCATCAATCTTTACTCTATAATCATTATGGCAATTTGGGCAAATCTCTTTTATCTCTTTTTTTCGGCGTGATGCCTTCACTAAGAATACTATACCGACAATCAATGTTGCTATTGCTACAATACCAAGTATCATAGCAAATATATTCTCACTTATCTCACCCTCTGGTCCTAAAATTGCAGATACTACAGCAGAAAGTGCAATCATCGCTACCACGCAAATCCAACCTATAGTCTTGTAGCGCTTTTGTAATTTTTTCGTTGTTTCGTATAATGTTTCATGATACATATCATGTTCACTTTTATCCATATTCCTAACCACCTATTTATTAATATTTCCTACACTGGACTCCATTTGTTCATCGTCATCATCTTACTCAATCTCATCATATTCACCACTCAAAATGAGTCGAATATTAGCATTTTGCACCTCGATTTCTTTATTGGTCTTGTCTATAGCCTTGCTTGCTTGTATGCAACGCACAACAAATATAAAAACAAATATAGGAGACACCAAAGCTACTCCAATACGCTCTGGCCATGATTTGACCTTTTCACTATCTCTGCCGTCTTTGTTGACCCAATTGGTAAATATGATAGCGAGAGCTCCACAAATTACATACATTATCACACCAATTCCGCCGATGGCTCCCTGTAATGAAGGAATTGATACCGAGACAATAGTAAATATCACCAAAGCAGACGCCACTGCAAATAACACCGCCCACATTATGTATTTCTTTTTGTATTCCAGATTTGTATCCATATTGCGTTTGTTGCTATGCAAAGTACATTCTGGGCACAAATGAGTATTGCCTCCGTCAAATGTAAAGGCACACCCTTCACAAACGGGTCTACCACAGCTAGAACATTTTCCAGCATTCCCCGAACAATTATGTGACATAAGTTCCTCCTCTCATAAATTTCTTTGGACAAATATTTATAAACTTTTACACAATCCTACGTGCAAATTGCACAAAATATCACATCTTGTGCAATATTTGAGCCCAAAATTGCTTTATTTATAACATACAATGTTACAAAAGTAAAGCAAAATCGCATAGATTGTTATATTCTGTCAAAAAATATGAATATTTGCTGTATACATTGTGCATATTAAATAAAAATATAACTATATACTTTTAGTAGATAATTTATAACAATTTGAGGGTTAGCATATGCGAAAGGAAGATATTATAAACAGGATAAGCATTGCTAGAACAAGGGCAAATTTGTCTGCTAGAGCGTTATCTAACAAGATCGAAATGAACGATGGGTATATCAATAGACTGGAGGCAAAAAGGGACTTTTTACCTAGTGCCGAGGTATTGTTACGAATAATTGCTGAGTGTGGTTTGACAGAGGAACAGTTTTTTTATTATGATATTGACGAGTACGAGCAAGATAAGGAAATTATTGATTTGCTCAAAAATGTGAGCACAGACAAAAAAGATGCCATCATTACTCTGTTAAAATGTAATAAATAATCTAGATAATATTGGGCGGTGTGAATGGAAGAAAAAAGAGCTAAATCTTATGTAATTGCTATCATTATACTTTTGTGTATAGCGCTATGTGTAGCTAGTATATTAGTAGCTATCAGAATAATTAATAATATAAAAGGTGAACTTTTTTCTTACTCTTACCCAAACTCCAGCAAGGTTGGGTATTATGCGGAATATTTGGGCACTATAGACAGGAATTTGCCAGAGATATCAAATGAAGGGCTACAAAAATATCCTGTATATGGAGTTACTTTATCCGCTACTGACACCGAGAAACAAGCAATATTAGACGAAAATAATTATTTATTAGCATCATCTGCCACTTATGATAGTATAGACGAAAATGGCAATCTATATCTCAATGGTCAAAAAGTAGTTAATCGTAAGTTGTATAAACATAGTGCATCTATAGGAATGTATGAGGGTGATATCAAAGATGATGAACCTGCCATAATAAAGAAAATTACCATCAAGTCTAGGAGCGGAGGCAATCACATTACAGGGTTGTATGCACCTGCTGGTGAAGTAATCAAGATAGAGATGAGTCAAGATGATTTTGACACAACAGGTGGATTGGTAGTCCAAATAGGTCAAGTGCTGACTAATGGTGATGCTAATAATATTTGGCTGGCTAGGGATTTTTGTAGAATGCCTATAATAGTAAATACAATGACAACAAAAACAGCAGTTGCATATGTTGGCTCGTATTTTGGCGGACCTATATATATTAGTCCAATCAACAAGGGAACAACCTTTACCGTGACAATATCTGGTGGCGTGCCCTACTCTCACTTTATACTAGGCTATACCACAATACAAGAATTCACAATGAACCAAAACACCTCTGCTCCATATTTTGACCTAGAGGTATGGGACGATGGAGTGAGACACTCTGGACCAAAGTCACGAGTAACTCAGTACACCTATGGTGACCTATATAATGCAGCAATATTATGGGATAAAATAGCATTGGTATCTAACCAAGTACCAGCTGGTTCGGGTGGGGATATTGGTATAAACTTTTTGTATGACCCATTTGTAGCGGCTGGTGCAATGGTTGCATTTGTGGGCAGACATACTGTCAATTGTCCATTAGAATGTTTGACAGTCGCCTTGGACTATGATAGTGCTGTCACCAACGCCTCCGGCAATTTTTGGGGTTGCATACATGAATTTAATCATCACTATCAGAGATTTGGCTTTACCCGCACCCCTACTGACATCCTGAAACATGTATTATTTTTTGTATATACTCCTTATTCTCTTTGCCTTTCGCCGTGTAGGTTTGCAAAATTCTCGTATGAAGTCAACGGAAGGAAATATTGCTTAAACAATAAAATTTAATAAAATGATTTATTCAAGACTAGGTTTTAACCTAGTCTTTTTTTATTGCAAATAAAAATCTCAATACAATATTTTCTTCTGTTTCGTTGACTTCCTACACAACAATTTTCAAGTTAAAACATTCCATTCAAATTTTGCTTTTATTGGGTTTCGTCGAAAGACAAATTTAATAAGGAGGTAAATAGAAATGAATGAAAAAGAAAGAAAAAAAGTAAAGTTTAGTCTAACAAAATTTACTAAAAAAGGTTCTTTTAGATTTGTAGGTTATGGCGAAATTGATGATGAAAATCTATATACAAAATCTAAAACTTACGAAGATTGTATTAGGTATTGCCACAAGTTAGTCAATGCTACAAACGAATTCAAAGGCAGTTTCAATGAATTTGAAGAAATTGAATTTGAAAATGACAAAGGTCATTTAGTCAATCTTGAAATTGAAAACTGCTACTTGCTATGGTTTAGAGTTTTAAATTAAAAAGGAGTTTAAAAATGGAAACAATCAATTATTACTTAAAAGAATTTCAATACTTTGATGGTTATACAGAAATCATATTTAACATTGTTGACATCAATTTTGATAATATGACAATCACTTTGGCTATAACAAATCAAGGTAAAATTAGCGTCGTTGAATATGACTTAAAAAGAGATAAAGAAAACAATCTCTATTTTGAATATGGTTATCAAAATGAAAAAATTGCAGTTGACGACTTTGAAACAATAAACGATTAAAAGGAGAAAAATTATGTGCGAAATACAAATGGTTATTGGCTCTTGGGGTTCATACAATGAATGTAACGAAAGAGCATTAGGTTCAAAATGGCTCAATCTATCTGATTATGAAGATTGGGACGAAATTGAAGAAGAACTTACAAAAGAAGGCTTTGACCTTAATGGAATAGATGAAGAACTTTTTATTCAAGACATAGAAGGTTTTAACACCGATGGAATAAACTGCGACTATACTCACCCAAA
>CALWPF010000031.1 GCA_944383355.1 uncultured Clostridia bacterium | reverse complement strand
TGTAGAGTAGAGATTTCCTCAATCTTGGTAACTTTGCCGCTGTCAAAACTAAATCTTGCACCAATGCCATTGGCGCCTAATAGTTATAATTCCATTTTTATTATTAATTCATTATTTTTCTTTAATCGTCCACTTTTCATTCTCGTTAATGAATCCACCAACAAATATTTTTTTTATCTCACCATTTCCTATGATATTTTTAGAATCAAAAAGCTTAAATTTAACTCCAGTTTGCAAAAAATCATAAGGCGCATCAAGTGCGACAAATGAAATATAAGATAGTGTAGTATCTGGTGCGATGTATTCCTTATTTAAAACTATGGAACTATATATGTTTTTGTCATATACATTTTCTAGTTTTAATATTGGGCTGATTCTTTTATCACCATAATTTAAAAATGTTTCTTTTAACCACTTTATTTCCGCAACTGCAATTTTTTTCATAAAATCCACCTTATTGATTTTACTATTTGATTTAAAATATTAACATTAATACTGTATCCAGGACCGATTCCATCAATATTAGCATTATAATAAAATTTATCAAGAGATGACTTGGGAACTCTTATTTTTACTATTTTAAAATCTCCATTTTGATAAAATAATTTTGCCCATTTTAAGGAGTTTTGTTTTGTTGTCAAAAACCACTTTTCCTCCATAGTACCAATTGGGCTAGAGAATTTCCCTGAGGATTTTATACTTTGATACTCTGCATGACTTGTTACTCTATACAGTTTAATCGTCGTAGCAAAAAATTTAACTACACCACTTATAGCACCAAATATAGCACCCGCAATTCCACCTGCCAAAGCGGATAGTCCAACTTCTCCCCAGTTAATATTATTAAAACCATTTGAAATACCTTGGCTGGCTATTGATATTCCTGCACTTAAAATAGCACCAGATATTGCGCCACCTATAGCACTTCCAATAACTGACGCAAATAAACCTCCGCCTAAAGCTCCAGTTATGGCTGTGCCAATACCTGCTGTAACAACAGATAAAGCCACTGCAGCTATAACTATTACAATTCCAAGTAGCCAATCCCAAATACCATGTCCGCTTTCATCAGTGAACATCACAGGGTTATCATTACAGTAGATGAAAAGGTTAAGACCATTTAGTATATCTTTGTAATCACTGATTACATCAATATCATCAACATTAATAAACCTACCAGTCTCTGGGTCATAGTACCTACTGTTTAGATAGTATAGTCCTGTTTCAGTATCATAGTAATAACCACGGTATCTAAATGGATTCTTCAACGCAATATACAAACTAGTATTACTCTCATTATACGAATTTGTTTCGTCAAAGTCAACAAAAACTCCGTTTTCTAGGTAACTAATCTTGTGGTTACCCCAAGCATCATAGGTGTATTTTGCAATAACATTTAGGCTATTATCTAAGATTGCAATAATGTCACCCTGTAGATTTTTCTTGTAATAATAGTTAGTTGTGCTTTCTGCCTTAGTTAGTGTAAGTCCTACTAGTCCATCTACACCGTACATGAAGTGTAGCTTGGTTTCTACGATTTCTTGTTCTCCATTATCTTTTGTTACAGTTATTGTGTCTTTTTGTGTGAGGATATTAGAGCCATCGAGATAAAATAGAGTCTTAATATTGTTTAAAATATTCTCTTTTTCTGTTCTGATGCCGTTTGCGTTGTATTTAAAGGCATATTGTTTAGTATACTGTTCACCAGAGCCAATACCAATTTCATCTAACTGTCTACCATGGCTCCATTTGAATGTCTTGTCACGGTAGGTGATAGGGTTACCAATTGCATCATACTCAAACTGCTCACCATTGTACTCCATTAATCTATCACGGATACCACTAGTCGCATATGAGTATGGAATGATAGTAGGTGTTTTTTCGTTTAAGTCGTTTGCAGTTGTAAACTCATATTCAAAGCGATTGGTTATATTCCCACCTGCGTCATACTCCCAAGTAGTAGTTTTGTTCAGTGGCTTGTTATCTTCACGAACTATGCGAGATAGGCTGTCGTATTTGTACCTAGCAACTAATATTGAGTTTTCGTAAACCTCGGTAATGTTACCTTTCTCGTCATACTTATATTTCAAGTTGTCAAGGTACTTGTTATTATCTCCAAACCAAATACTAGATACCTGGTTACTGGTGTGGTCGCCATTTTTTAAGTAGTGGAATAGGCGAGTGGTTTTATTTGTGCCTGTATCCAAAACTATTTCTTTTATTCTTTCTAAGTTGTCATACGCAATATTTTGTATTGCATTAGTTGGTAAAGTAACACTATTTAATACACTATTTGGCTTGCTCACATCATAGGAGTAGGTATAATTTTGTGTATCAGCACCAATTGTGTACTTGGTGGCTGTGTTGTTGTTTTGTGCATCAAAAGTATTTTCTTTTTGCACATTTACACTATGCTGAGTATCAGTTTGTAATATGGTATTGCCGAACTTATCTAAAGTGTATTGAATAGTTGTACCGTTAACTTTGTCATTAACCGCAATTAAGTTACCATGGGTGTCATAGATATTTTCTAGAATAGGTATTTCAGTAGCTGTTGTGTTTTCTTTATAATAAACAGTCGTTACATTACCGTTTTTGTCTGTCACTGTGCGGAAGGTATTAAACAAAACGGTGCTGTCGTCCTCTTTTTTGCAATAACTTGCTGTGGCGCTGTTGGTTGTATCGTCATAGGTAAAGGTTAAGTAATCGTTTCCTGCTACTTGTATCTTTGACACTCTTCCACGGTTGTCATAGTCATAGGTGATGTCAAAATCATTGTGAGATACCTTGGTGAGGAAGCCTAGGGTGTATCCATAGGTATTTGTATTGGATATGTTGTCCACATCGCTTGTCATTTGTAGGAGTGTACCGTTGCGAGTATCATAACCATATGCGGTTTTGTTACCTTGCTTGTCGGTAACAGTAGACACTATGCCAGTACCTGCCACATACTCGTAATTTTATATGCGTTTGAATTCAATGTTTTTAATTGACCACTTTATTTTATTACCGTGAGCAATAAAATTTATTTATAAAATATGATGTTTTAATTCCAAATTTTTTATAAAATGATTTTTCAAATTCTTGCAAAAAATTTTTTATTGAATTTACCAATAAATTAGGAGCAATATACAGTTGCTCACTTATATTGGACCAATCTGATTTGATAAGGAAATAATTATCACAATTTATAAAAGCAAGCCCCATTCCTGCATCATCATCGGAATCATAAACAAAATCATCTTTTTTATCAATCCAATTACCTAGCTGACAATATAAATCTAATATGAATATATTACTCTCAAACAATGTTTTATCATCCACTTTTATACATACATCTGCAGAAAAATTATTTATATCCTTACTATGTTTATGTTCTTTTGTATTTAAAGTAAAATCTATTTTAAACTTTTTTAACATCATTTAATTATTACTCATTAAAAATATAATATTTACAATCTTTTTTTGCTTTTTTAATAAAAGCAAATAAGTAGTTTATCAACATTTCCGAATCAAGTTTTTCTAATTTTTTAGTCCATTGTGATGTTATAATATATTCATTTTCAACTTTAGAAAATTTCAATACAACATCCGTACCATCTTGTGGAATAAATTCAAAATTGGTCTGTGGCCTTTTTAGCCATTGCTCTATTTGACAAATAAAATCACATATTGCGAAATCATTTATTGAAAGATATAAATTTCTGTTAATACTTATATCAATTTTAGCTGCATAAGCAAAAATATTATGCGTTTTGAATTTGGGTTTTCTTATTAATGTGTAATCGATTATAAAATTGGAAACATCGTCCATATTTTCCCTCCATATCCAACAATAACTTTTACGAGTGATTGTTCTTTAGTTCCTATTGTAGTACCTAGATCAACTATCATTTTCCATGATTTAGAGTTATTAGGTCCAAACATAACATTTGGCGATTTTAAACCTTGCTGTACCATTTTTACTATTTCATCAACAGAATTAGAATTAAATTTGCTCCATTTCCCTCCTGCATCAGATAAATGTTTTGTTATGTTAAAACCTTTTGCTGGTGTAGCCCTAAAGGCGGCATTAGATGCTGCTTTTAATGGACTATAGGTAAGTCCACCTATACTACCTCCGACCAAAGCACCAATTAATGCACCACCAGAAAATCCAATCGCAAAACCTGTTAACATTCCATCTATACCACCAACAGCATATCCAATAGCTCCTCCTACTACAGTTCCTATTGCTGCACCTACAAGAGCGCCTTTTAAGGCTCCCGCAACAATTGCACCAGCAAGCCCTGCAGCAGCGCCGCCTGTAACTACGGTAGCTATCGCTAAACCAACTATTATCACAACTCCAGCAAGAGCAATTAATAAATTCTCCCACCAAGATAAGTTTCCATTACTGTCAGTATCATTAATGGGGTTGTTAAGACAATAAACATATAGGTTTATGCCATTAGCAAAATCTTTCGTAGTGTTCAGAATCTCTATATCGTCTATATTGATAAATCTGCCAATTTCAGGGTCGTAATAGCGACTATTTAGGTAATAGAGACCTGTTTCGAAGTCATAATAGTAGCCACGATAACGGAATGGGTTCTTCAATGCGATATACAAACTAGTATTACTTTCATTATACGAATTAGTAGGGATAAAGTCAACAAAAACATCATTCTCTAGGTAACTAATCTTGTGGTTACCCCAAGCATCATAGGTGTATTTTGCTATGAGTTGTAAGTTGTTGTTGTAAATGCCGATTATATCACCTTGGAGATTTTTCTTGTAGTAGTAGTTTGTGTCATTGAGTGTAAAGCCAATTATACCGTCTATGCCATAAATAAACTGCATTATAGTTTGTACAGGGGTACCACTTGCGTTTACTGTATCTTTTTGTGCTAATACTCTTGTACCATCTAGGTAGTACTGAGTAGTAGTAGAGCCTGCAGTCTTGCTAGTACGAATACCACTAGCATTGTATGTGTAACTTGCTGTACTACCAAAAGACTTTAACTGTCTGCCTTTTTCCCAAATTAGAGTCTTACTACGATAGGTAGTAGGATTACCTATGCTGTCATACTCAAACTGCTCACCATTGTATGCTACAAGTTTATCTCTAATGCCACTACTTGCATAGGAGTAGGGGATAATTGTAGGGGATAGGTTGCTTAAATCACTTGCGGTAGTAAATGCATACTCAAAGCGATTGGTTATATTCCCACCTGCATCATACTCCCAAGTAGTAGTTTTGCTAAGTGGTTTGTTATCTTCACGAATTATGCGTGAAAGACTGTCATATTTATAGCGGACCTGCAAAATACCATTTTCATAAACTTCGGTGATATTACCTTTTTCGTCGTATTTATATTTTAGGTTCTCTGTTAGACTATTATCGTCACCAAACCAAATACTAGATACTTGGTTACTGGTGTGGTCGCCACTTTTGAGATAGTGGAATAGGCGAGTAGTTTTTTTATCCCCACTTGTTAAAGAAATCTCGTGAGTGCGGTCTAAATTGTCATTTGCCACACTTTGCGTTGCACCTGTAGGTAAAATAACGCTATTAAGTACACTATTTGGCTTAGTAATATCGTATGAATATGTATAATTTTGTGTATCAGCACCAATTGTGTACTTTGTGGCTGTATTGTTGTTTTGTGCATCAAAAGTATTTTCTTTTTTAATATCTATGCCGTGCTGAGTATCTGTTTGCAAAGTTGTATTACCAAATTTGTCCAAGGTATACTGAATTGTTGAATTAGTAATCTTGTCATTTACAGCAATTAGGTTGCCGTGGGTATCATAGATGTTTTCGAGGATAGGTATTTCAGTTGCTGTTGTGTTTTCTTTATAATAAACAGTCGTTACATTACCGTTTTTGTCTGTCACCGTGCGGAAGGTATTAAACAAAACGGTGCTATC
>CALWPF010000030.1 GCA_944383355.1 uncultured Clostridia bacterium | reverse complement strand
AGGTCTAACCGGTTTGAAACTAGTGTAATAATTAGACACTTTATCAAAAAAAATGATAGAGTGTCTTTTTATTTTATATTTTTGCTAAATTTGGCATGAAATATGTTATAATATGTGTATTATGATAAACAGATTAGTAAATGAAATAGAAATAGCATTAAAAAATAATTTGTATATGGTTGCTTTAAACACTGCACTAACTTTGCCAGATATTTGTGGCAAGGCTGAATTCCCAGACAAATCAAATAAAAAAAATATGTTGAGTGGTTTGATAATTATATTGGGCAATATGAAACGACTAAAAATAACGATATTCCATATTTAAACGGAGAGGTTCTTTACAGTTTGAGGTGTTCTTTATTGCACCAAGGAAATCCTAACATAGAAAAAGGTAAAGGAAATATTGATGAATTTGTATTAAATATTCAAGGAGAAAATATAGGAATTTATGTTGATACATCTTCAATCATAACTCATGCAGACAAAACACAAACAAGAAGCTATGATATAAATGTTAGAGGTATTTGCTATAAACTTTGTGGTGTGGCTAAAAACTATTATCAAAACAATACAAATAAATTTAATTTCTTTAATTATAAAATTAAAGATTTAGACAAAGCATTTAATATGTTAAAACCATTTATTATGCCATATTTTAATACTGATAAATAAAAACAAGTCATGATTCATGACTTGTTTTCAATTTACTTAATTATTTCATTGAATTTTTCAGGAATATTATTTGAAGGAATAACTCTTGAATTTTCTTTTAAAAATGATTTGGATTCAAATTGCTCTTTACTTACAATTACAAAGTGATTTTCTTTTTGCAATATATTAAGTAATTTTTCTTCATTTAAATCTATGCCTAAAGTTATTACAAACATATAGTCAATTTCTAATAATGAAACATCTTCAAAATTTTGCTTATATCTTTCTCTTAAGGTTCTCTTTGCACTTACACCACATTTTTTATTATTGAAAATAAATGTGTTGTCGTATTCAACAGAGTGTATATTTTTGTCGTGAGAATGACCTTTTAAATCTTCAACAATAGGCAAAAGTGTGTTATAAACTCTAGACTCATAACTTGAACCAGCATCAGATTTGATACTTTGATTCATGCTTTCATCCATTATTATTTGGAATATGTTATTTATATTTATGGCGTATTGTTTTATTACTGGCTTAAATATATTTTTAAAGGACTTTACTGTGTTTTCGCTTGCCGATAATAAATATTCATATTTTCTATTAGTATCAGTTAAAACATAAACAAGTAAAGCACTAATCACTCTTTGTCCATATGGCAAATGCAACCCAGACATATCATACTCTATACTTAATTGGTCGGTAATTGCATTTAATTCTCTCTTATATTCTCTTAAAGCATATTGTTTTGACTCTTGCAATATTAAATCTTTAATTAAAAATAATTCGCAAGCAATATTTATAAAATCACACCACATTGAAAATTTATCTTTTTCTATAGAGTTTACAAAATAATTAAAATTGTCATACTTTAAAACTGAAGATTTCATAATAAAACCATCTTTCAATAAAATATCACATAACTTTTCATAACCTAAAGATTTATTTTCATTTACGGTTTTTTGAACCAATAATAATTGTTTGTCGGACAATCCACATTGTAATAAAAATTTCAAACACGAATAGAAGTTTAAATTGTTTGAATATTCAATATGGGAAATATTAACTTTATTCTTCATATTTACTCCTTAAAGCTTTAAGTATTTCATCTGCAACAGCTCCTATCATTTTTGTTGGAACCGAATTACCAAATTGTTTATATGCTTGATTATCACTTACAACAATCTTAAATGATTCAGGGAAGCCTTGTAATCTACACGCTTCTCTTGGAGTTAATCTTCTTGGATTTTTGTTTTTTTGTTCAATCAAAATTTCAGAACCGTCTTTATAATATCTAGCTGAAATTGTTGAAGTGTAAGGAGATTTGTCATTAAACAAAGAATAACCGAAACCATTTCCTTTCTTTTTATGTTCTTCTTTTCTTCTTTGATGGCTTGCCCAAATTTTATCGCTTATAGTATATTTTTCAGGAATTTCTTTATCTAAAATATCTCCAACTATAACTTTATTCTCAAAAGGTTCTGGAAACTTGAAGTTAATAGAGTGGTCTAAAAAACCAACAATTATAACTCTTTCACGATTTTGAGGAACTCCATAATCTTTTGCATTTAATACTTTATAAAATATTTTATAATTTAATTGGTTTTCAAGTATATCAATCATAACTTTAAATGTTTCACCTTTATTATGATTTAACAGACCTTTAACATTTTCTAACAAAAATACTCTTGGTTTATGATATTTAAGTATTCTTGCCACATCAAAAAATAAAGTTCCTCTAGTATCTTCAAAACCTTTTCTTTTACCTGCAATGCTAAATGCTTGACATGGAAATCCTGCCAATAAAATATCAAAATTTGGTATTTCATCTTCTCTTATTTGAGTAATATCTCCATGTGGAGTTTCATTGTAATTTGCCTTATATGTTTCTATAGCAAATTTATCTATTTCAGATGAAAATACACATGTTCCTCCAAGTCTTTGAAATGGTAAACGAATGCCACCAATGCCTGCAAATAAATCAATATAGCGAAAAGATTGCCACTTTGTTTTAGTCGCAATATCTTCTAAATTAAATATTTGTTCTTTGAATAATGATAATTGTTCAGTCATAATACATACATTATAACACACAAATTCTAAATTTGTTGCAAATATATAAAAATTTTCAAAAAAATATTAAAATGGCAGTTAGACGTGTGCTTGTCTTGATACAAGTGTTCTCGCTTCGCTCGAACAGACAAGCACACGTCAATTATTTAAATAAAGCAGACAAAAAGCGAAAGTGTTGGTAAACGTAACACACTTTCGCTTTTTGCTGTTCTGTACATTGGCTAATTTATTCCATGGTGTACTTGACAAGAGTCTCTGGAATGAGTTTTTCTTTTGCTGGTTAAGACAGAGAAACGATATTTGTGTTTATGGCTTCGCCTTTTTCGTTTCTCTGCCTTTTAATATTGTGTTTTCATTTCTTCTCTTGTCAAGTACCTTTCACGGCATAAAGTAGCCAAGAAAAAAGAGACTAGATATTTTTTAATTCTCTAATTATTACACTAGTTTCAAAAGTGCTAGGCCAATAGTCACTTTTTATTTTGCATCAAATAAATTAAACGATAAAAGTAATATAGTTATCTAAAATTAAATTTAATATATTAAATTCATCAAAAACTTTTTGCATAAAGTTTTACTATATACAAAAGTATGCTAAAATTATCCAAAGAGGATAGCAAATGTACAAAAGTAATACAATAAAACTTTATCCATGGTTTAGCTCAATATCAGGTGACTTATTATTTTTTATTGCTATAGACACCTTGTTTTTGTCTACTGTCAGAGGGCTAACGGCATCTCAAATTGCTCTAATGACAGCTATTGGTACCTTGGTATGTGTAGCGTTGCAATATCCACTATTGAGGTTGATTAAATTAGTAGGCAACCAAAACGCTATCCGCATAGGAACATTTTTGCTACTTTGTAGTGCTTGCTTGTATGCTTTTGGCAATATTCCATTAACATTTTTAGCGTGCATATTTTATTACTTGGCATTATTTTTTATTGAGATGAAGGTAAATATATTAAAAAATAATTTAGATTATACAAATAACAGTCAAGAATATATGCGCATTGACTCACGGTCAAAATTATTGTATAGCATATATACTCTCATCATTATATTAATATCTGCTCCACTATTCAACATTAATCCGTACATACCTATGTACTGTTGCATATTTTTTGCACTTATAGCTTTTATTTTTTCATTTTTTATAAAAGATGTTAGCGTTAATCAAGAAAATACCCTAGACCAAGCACAATCATACAAATTATCAAAACCAATCATAATAGCCATAATAGCATCAGTATTATTTGTACCACTACTGATTGTCTCCACCACAAATGCAAAATTGCTCACTCAAGAAATGCTAGAGAATGCATATAATCTAGAAAGTATTGTATACTTTGTCAGCGGACTAGTACTGGCAGGTAGACTTATGCGTGTAATATCAGTATTTTGCTTTGGTAAATATTGCAACAAACTCACCGAAAAAAGTTTGTTTACTATGACAATATTATTATTGGTGAGTATTTTAAGCATCATATGTGGAGGTATTTTGAGTGGTATATTGGGATACATATTTATTTTGATAGGTTTTGGTGCTTTGTTTGGGCTAATTGACCCATATCAGTTAGTCATAAAGAATTTTATTCTAAAAAATACACAAGGTTATACTGCCCAAAAAGCTTTATCGCTCAATTACACTGCTATTAGTATAGGTCAACTTTTATTAAATTTTATTGCAACTATAGTATTGCTAAAATTACCAATTATTTATGCATTGATAACTTTTGCAATCTTTGCGATAATTGAGGTTGTTATAATAGTATTATTATTAAAAAGCATAAAAGTAAATAATCAAAAGTCGTTCACATAAAAATTACATCATTTAATTATTAAGTACATAATAAAAAAATAGTTGATTGGGAATCAACTATTTTAGTGCACCATTGGTATAAACCTCGTGATGCTCTATACCTTGCTCGTAACTATATTCCTGTATATCATTATTGATATTCTCTAATGTCGTCATAGTAGCTTCTCTAAATTCGTTTGGTTTGTAATACCTAAAATTACTATTGGAGTACCAGGATAAACTCAACTCAAAACCATCTCTAGATTGACTATCCACCGTGCGAACTACAGGCCTTGACCTAAATTGATAATTATAACGCTTGCTCAAATCAGACAAAAGATTTGACACTTCATCTTTGTTATCTGTCCCCACAACAGCAAAAGGTGTCTGCGTGCAATCACACAATTCATTATGTACATTGATATAATACAATTCTTTTACAAAACTCAATACCCCTAATTTTTGCCACTTATTATATAGCAATGGAGTAATATGACTAAATTCTATGTCATCTTGTCGATTTATTGCAATACCCTTTGCATACATTGGTGCCTCCGTTTGCCTTGCTACACGGACAATTTTCTCTTTATTATCTGGGTAAATTTTATCCAGCTCTTTGGCAATGCTAAGCCCTTTGCGTTTTTTGTATCTATCTAAATAAAACAGTACTGTGCGAGTACTCTCGTCATCATACTTAACCAAATCTATTTGCTCAGCCATAGTATTCACTCTAATAGCTGGCAAATTATTAATAGGAAATTTATTTGTGTCTTTTTTTGGTGACTCTGCGACTACCAAATTAGTACAAAATCCTTTACTCAAAAAATATCTAACAAACTCGTTTTCTGGTGTATATTTTTGTCTAACTTTTTTGTCTAATAACTTTTGGATCATATCTATGTTTTGCGGAGCATCACAAAAATTTTGTCCGTCTGCTTGTGTTAAATAAATATGGTCATAATCTTTAAAATAACACAATATGTCATAGGCAATACGTCTATACAAAACATCTCGATAATTGTAATCTCCATATTCACTGTAAAAATTTGAGACATCACAATTGATCTCAAAAAATTCTGCCGACTTTCCATCAATTTCACGCCAGACTGTATAAAAACTAGCATCTGTACCATAATCCGCCTTTAACTTGGTGATAAATCCATCAATCTCACTAGATGAAAAATGATCGGTACTGAGCAATACCAATGACACCTCATTGGGTAGTCGTCTCTCACCGAAATAATTTAATTTAAAGCAATTGTGTACATCAAAGCCGTTACTTTTAACTTTCGCTTGATAAGCAGAATAGCCAACTATACTATTTAACCTACTAAAATCTTTTTTGCGCGCATAAACTACACAAGCAAAATATTCTTTGTTACTTGGATTGGGTAAAGCTATTAATCTAGACGATTTCTTTGTGGTTACACCATTAGTAGCAATATACTCTGGTGAATATAATTGGGGACGCTCTGAGTTATAGTAAAATACAGGATAAAAATCCTCTTTTTGATGCAATAGACTATCCTCAACAAAACTATTTATATATTCAATATTGGCGTTATCATACCGTTGAAATTTCTTCATACAATATATTCCTTTTTAT
>CALWPF010000029.1 GCA_944383355.1 uncultured Clostridia bacterium | reverse complement strand
ATATTGTTAATTACAGAATTTGTTAAAACAAACCAGTTAGAACCATCGGCACCATCATGAATTTGTCCATTAAATTTACTAATGCTTGTTAAATCATTAACAAATATTTCTTGAAATATAGTTGTATCTAATGGAAGCCATTCATCTACAATTTTAATTTTTACTGCATTATTGTCTAATTGAATAAAATATGGCTCAGGTCTCTCATCACTATTTTTTTCAAAGACTTCGTGTTCGATAATTTTTTCTTGTATATATAATCTTTCTATCAAATCTTCATATTTGCCAAAATCTCCAGTATAAATTTTATGGTTAAAGACTGATATATCTAGTTGAGGATAATAGGTATAGGAATTACTTTGGTCTATTTCTAACTTAGGATACATTGAATTGTTCATCACATCTCTTAATTGTTCTTCGTTTAACAATTTCGCTTTATTATATAAATTCTTAAAATGTGCATTCAAACTGCCTGAACCAGTGATTTCTTCTATGTATTGATAGGCAGTTGTTTCGTTATCACTTCTTAAAGCTAAACTTGACATCAAATATTGGTCATAAGTTGCTTTTTCAAAAGTGTTATATGATACTTTAATTCCATATTTTATTTTAGACAATTTTAATTTTAGGTTTATTTGAACCATAATCTAACCCTCCATCGACACCATTAAATTCGATTATTTTCCCAAATCTTTTAATATCTTCAATTATTTCTCTAAAGTAAGTTCTTTTGTTTCCACCATTAACATTCATTTCAATTTGTCCTAAACTTATTGAATTCCCAAACACAAATAATTTATCTCTTGCTCTTGACATAGACACATTTATTCGTCTAAATTCATTTAAGAAATTACCTTTGGGTGTTGTTACAACTGTGTTAACAAGCACAATATCAGTTTCTTTTCCTTGAAAAGCATCAACTGTATCAATTTCAAAACTTTTAAAACATTTTTTTGCTGTATTGATAAGTTCTTTATATTTCTTTTGAAATTTTTCAATTTGTGCAGCATAAGGAAATATTGCAGAAATAGATACATTTATTGGATTAATAACAGTGGTCATTAAATCTTTTAATATATCAGCAGTTGCCTCTAATTCTTCAACATTATATCTTGAAGTTCCTTCTTTGACTTCTTTTCCATTCTTAACCTCTACAAAAAATATATCTTTGTCTTCATATTTTTCAAAATTATTAAATTGAACTTTTGTGGGTTTTACTGTTTCTCTCATATTTTGCAATCTTCCATCATAGAAAATGTTATAAGCATTCAAAACTGATTTTACGGAACGATAATTAACATTAAGTTCAATCATTCTTCCTGCTTTACGAGCTTTTTCTAAAGTATTCGCAAACACTGATTTTTGATATATAGACTCAAGTTTGTCAAATTTATCTTCATCATAAGAAGGCAAATCTTTAACATCTGCTTTTGTAAACTCTAAAATTGGAGCTAATTGAAAGTCATCACCAACCATTATAATTTTTTCTACATAAGGCAAATATCTTAACACCTCAGTAATAGGGCACTTTGAAACTTCATCAATTATTAACCAATCATATCCATCTAATAATTCAAGACCTTTTTTGCCACCAATAGCACTTGTGGTTGTGGTTGCTCCAAGGACAAAATAATCTGATATCGTTGCACCTTGAGAAAATCTAAATAGATTTTCACCTTTAAAATGCTTCATGTCATCTAAGATTGCATTTGCCAATTGTTTGTTAGTTGCTCTTGCATTATGATTTTCAAATTTTTTAGCCCAAGTTTTATATAATGTAGCATCAATTTCTTCAGCAGAATATTTATTTCTTCTATTTGTAATTCTATTAGGTATAATAAGATCATAGTTTTCCATTAGTTCATCTAAAACATTATCAATAGCTACATGTGTTTGTGATGAAATAACGACTTTTTGCTTTAATTCCTTTGTTATGTATTGAACAATTGCGTTGATAACATAAGTTTTTCCGGTTCCTGGTGGGCCTTTAATTAAACTAACTGGTGAGCCATCTGTTGCCATTAAGAAAGCTTGCTTTTGAGATTCATCTAAACCAGTAATATATTTATCTTTATTATCATTTTCCTTTCTTGCAGAATTATTTGAAGGCATTGCTTTTGAACCAATAATATATTCCAATAGTTCACATGCTGAACCGGAAGCACCTTGATTGATTAATCTTAATGAATTATCAATAGATTCTAATTTTACTTTTTGCCCCATGTCATAAAGGTTAAGAAAATTGTATTTTTCATTTATTTTTTTATTGATTTCTCCAGATAAAATCAAATCTGTTTTATCTTTTTGAATATTTACCAAATCCAAACTTGTTAGATTTCTTGCTAAATTATCATTAATTTCTTTTGACTCAGTTAGATAAAGGTCATCAGAAAATTTTTTTATTTTCTTTATTGCCTTATCTAATTCATCATCTCCTTCTTCAATTTCAATTTTAATGTCAATTAAGTTTTTAACTTTATCTTGTTGTTCATAAGATAACATTTCATATTTATATTTTTCAATCTTATAACCAATAACAATGCCATTAAGATTTGTTATTTGATTTGATTCTTCAACTTCGACATCCTTAACATCAACAGGAACATAATAATAATTGTCTGATACTGATTTGTTTCTATAAGTTGTGTTGTTATTTAATTCACTTGCTAATTGTTTATAGAATTTAAAAATATCCATAAATTCATCAAATTGTGATAAATTAAACTCAAAATTTTCATCTTTAACTAATCCTTCCAAGATTGATTTCATAGCATCATTACTTACAGGATAATTAGTAAAGCAGATATTCATTGGTACGCCTTTAATAGCTGAATATTCAGCATTTTGATCAATATAAACTCTTTTACAAAAAAACATTCCACCATATGGCTGTTTATAATCACAACCTAAATTTCCAGTCAAAATAAGACACCCTTGGCTTTCAAGTCGATAAATAATTTTTACATCTTTTAATCTGTTAATATATCTTGGATCTCTTTTATCATATTCTATATTTATTTTGTTGGTCGATAATAAAACATCATGTCCTTGGCCATCATTTACTGCATCAAGAATATCTTTGTTTTTTATATCAGGGTAATAATCTAATTTGAAACTTTTCATTTTTAACTCCTTTTACGCTGCTTGGTACTCACAAGATTTTGTAAACCCATACCTGCCAAATGAGTTATATCTCGTTTTCGCTTTTTTCTTAATTGTTGTTTCCATAACTGCAATGCCATATTCTTTTTCTATATATTTGATATAGATTGGTAGTTTTGTCATTGTTTTAATTAGAGCAGTATCATGACGGCTTTTTGAAACATCCAAAGCATCTTTTAATAAAACTTTGTTGTGAAAAAATGATTTGACACCTCTATGAAATTTTTGTGTAAATAAGTAATACTCTCTATCCTGGCTAACTAAATAAAATGTTTGTTTGTCCTTGCTAGTAGTTTTTGAATAAATAAAATTTGCCATAGAAACTCCTTAAAAAATTAAATTTTCTAAGTCAATGCAAAAAATACTTAATCATAATTTATGCATCAATTATATTAAGTTAAATCCTCTAAAGTTTAGATACAATCGTATCAAAAAAAACCTACTCAGACCATTTGCATGACCTTTTTGGAGTGTGGTTCTAAATGAATTAGAATCCCTTTCGTACGATCATATTATTACATAAAAAATTTTAAATGTCAACAATTTTTAAAAAAAATAAAAAAAACTGAACTATTGCTAGTCCAGTTAGGAGAGCTCCACCCATAATTGTACGAAAGGGATTAACACTCCAATTCATTTATTCGTACAAAAATATAATATCACAAAAAAATAACTTTGTCAACTTATTCATACTACATTAAAACCAATATAAAAAAGAATCTAACTTAAAACTGTTAGATACTTTTTATTATTTGGGGCTAGTTTCAAAATGTCTAGCCCTTTTGAGCATTATTTTTTATTCATTTTAAAAACATAACAAAACTAAGGATATTAGTTATTTTTAGATATATAATCTACAAGTGGCTCTATATATTTTACGTCAGTCCAATCACAACTCTTATCTTTTGCCTCCATCAAAGCCTGCTCCCAAGGTTGGAGTGTTTTGCCATCTTTTTTTGAAACCATTTTAATTAGCATTTTACAAAGAGTCTTGTCCACAAATGACATTTTATCCAAATTCCATCTACCACGACCATAAAAAATCGGCATCGTTGTTAACTCACTTCTAAAATTGTTCTTTATTATATTTTGTAATGCGGACTCATCAATAGGCGAAGCTCCATTAAAAAATAAAATAATTTCTTTCTCTTTTATTTTATCGTAATTTTTATTTAAAAATTTCCTATATGTGATACCAGAGGCATATACGCTACCGCAAAAAATGATCACATCGTAATCTTTTAAATCTGGTACTTTTATTTCTTTTAAATCCTTGCAGGCAAAATTACATCTCTCTGCGATTTTTTCTGCATACCATTTGCTTGACCAATATTTAGATTTAAATACTACAATACCATTTGTGCATAATTTATTTTAACCTTCCCTATAAATGTGTTACAGTATACCTTATTTGCTAAAAATTTAATATTTGTATATCATCGATCTGCCACTAGTTCTAAGATTAATTAACTTATCAACATTCTTGTAGTAAATTATGTTTTATGTTTTAAATCTTTTGCATACTAGCAACGAGAGGCGTAGACTCATTAGAGGAAAGAGTTACAGGACACTCTGCAGTACTACACACTTTCCCTGTCGTGTCAATCTCTGCAACCAACAAACTGTCATAATAAATCTTTGTAATCAAGTCTGCGTAATCTAATAAATCTTTTTGTATATCCGGTCTCAACCAAGATTTACCCGTCCTAGCAGCTTCGACCTGCTCGTTTAATTTATTTACGGAACGCAATATCTTTTTTGTAGTCATATCACTGACAGCGACATCATATACAGCAGGCAACTCTCCTCTCCTAGCAGTTGACCAAGATTGCTCATTTTCGTGACTATAATATAGAGCCATACTCAAGTCTTTGGTCAAACCATTGTAACACTCTCTCTGCTCTGCAGTGACACCATATGCTACACTAATAGCACAAAAGGTATCCAAAAAGTTTTGAATATCCAATAACTTAAATGTAGACTGTCTCCCAGTCAAAATTCGCTCTCTTGCGCTTGACAAAAAAGGTGTTAGTTTTTTTTGAAAATAATATGCGATAGCGGGCTCATTTTGCAATATCTCAACTACTCTTTTTTTGTCATAAATATCATCCATACTATACCTCAAATATAGATTACACCATAAAGACTCAAAGAATCCAAAAAGTGTACCCAATCTTGTGCTATATAGCATTCCACTATTTAGCATTACATTATATCACAGCATTCGACAAAAATATACAAAATTTCATAAACTTGTCAAAATCTGCCTAAATTTTATGCAAACGATACAAAGCTTATTGACTTTGCTCTAGCATTTTATCTATTTGAGCAAAAATATTTTCCATAATATTTTGCAAAACATCATCGGTATTCACCCTCATTACAGGGCAAGTAACCTTACTCAAAAATTTATTATGTAATAATAAACTGCGAAAGTTCTCATCTCCCTCATCATAGCGCTCAGCATATCCCAAAAACTCTATAAATCTTTGGTACATATCTCCACCCTCGCTCACTCTATCTCCATACAACTCATGCTCTCTATGCTTTAAACGCTCAAGTCTTACATCTGTAGGAGCATACAAAAATATTACCAAGTCAAATTTATCAAAAAAAACATCTCCCCATTTTGCCACATTGCCTGCAACAATCAAATCGTCATATTTTGTAATCTCTGTTAGTAATAATGATATGCTCTCCTTGTCTGGTCTCTGACGCACAAATGGCGGATCTGTCTGCTCCCAAGCGAAATAATCAGACTCAAACTTTCTCCAACCATAGCGCTTTGCTATGCTACTAGAGATAGTACTAGTACCACTACCAGCAGCTCCCAAAACACAAATTTTCATATGTCTACCTCACCGCTTTTATCTTAACACATCTGTAAAATAATAGCAAATGCTTGTATAAATATAAACTCCACTAGATATTTGAGCGCCTCAAAATGCTAGGTGAAATATTTGTCATTGTAAACTACTGATGGGTGGTCTGGATACTTTGCCTTTGCTAACTTGTGGTAGTATTTTGCAGTCTGGTAGTCTCCCAATTTGTAACATAAATATACTAACTGTAAATAAGGCACCAAGTAATAATAATCCGAGTACACAAAGCTACCATTACCAATATTAGGCTGACATAACAACGCACATTTGTTGTAAAAAATTGCGCACTCCAAATCGCCAGTATTCACAAAAAGTTTAGCTAACTCACAGCATATCTCGGCATTGGGAACATAATGCTTCAAAAAATTAAAACCACAACTTATGCCCTTGCTATACTGACCGGTATTGTTATAGCATCTTAACAAGGTAAAAACTGCATCATAAATATTGGGAATAAATTTATTTGGCATTTTTAAAAATTTTTTTAAATTCATTATGCACTTTGTAAAATATCCATTATAAAATAGTTCCTTTGAGTAATAATACTGCTCACGAGCACAAAATACCACTCCTGACCTTAAATGTTTGCGATATATTCTCAAATTTCTTTTTGGGTCACTTCGCTTCACCTTGTGATGCTCAATACAAATATCTACT
>CALWPF010000028.1 GCA_944383355.1 uncultured Clostridia bacterium | reverse complement strand
ACAATGACGGGCTACTGGATAGTGATGTAGATAGCGTGATAGAGCCCCCTAGTGTCACCTTCGGCGGTAGATAAAATAGAGGATTAAGATTTTTAGGATCTTAATCTTTTGTTTATTTGTGTTTGCAATCGTTATCATTTTGTGGTATATTCAATTGAGTAATATTTTATTGGAGAAAATTTTGAGAGAGTATAGGTTCTATGTGCCACTAGAAAATATAAAAGGCGATATTGTAGAAATAAATGGAGATGAGCACAATCATTTGTCAAAAGTTTTGCGCCTAGTGGTAGGAGATAAAATAACTGTCTTGTGTAATGATGGCAATATTAGATTATGTATTATAACAGATGTGGGCAAAAAAGCTAGCACTGCTCAAATTTTGGAAACAAAAAAGGAGCAAGATACTTTTGCGAATGTTACAGTTTTTCAAGCACTTATAAAATCAGATAAATTAGATATGATTGTTCAAAAATGTACTGAATTGGGCGTAAGAGAATTTATACCTTTTGAGAGTGAATTTTGTGCAGTACAGGACAAAGGGAATAAGATAGATAGGCTCAATCGTATCGTATTAGCCTCTTGCAAACAATGTGGCAGGGCCAGTAGTATGATTGTTAACAAAACAATTTCATTTAAACAATTAGTAGATGGACTAGTTAAGTATGATTTGGTGGTTTTTGCCTATGAAAATGAGCAGAAATCAGCCAAAGAGGTATTGTCAAAGTTGTCCAAAGATAGTAAAATAGCTGTTATAGTTGGTTGCGAGGGGGGATTTAGTCAAACCGAGGCTGATATGCTACTGCAGCATGATGTTAGTCCTGTCAGTTTGGGAAAATTGATTTTGCGTGCAGAGACTGCTTGTATAGCACTAACTAGCGTGATTATGTACGAATTAGGAGAATGGGAAAGATGAAGGTAAGTATGTTAACATTGGGCTGCAAGGTAAATCAATATGAGGCAGAATGTATAGCTAATGAGTTGGAAAAAGCAGGACATGAGGTTACTAATGAATTGGTACCTGCTGATGCTTACATATTGAGTACATGTGCTGTTACAAACGAAGCGGAGCGCAAGTCTAGACAAATGCTGACCAAATTAAGAAAATTAAATCCAAAAGCGAAGATAGTAGTTTGCGGTTGCGCCTCACAACACAATAGTAAACAATTTGCTGATAAGGAAAATGTTACAATAACTCTTGGTACGAGTGGTAAGAATTGGATAGTACATCTTTTGGAGTCAAAAGGTGATTATACTGTAGAGCCTAGTACTGATTTTGAGGAATTTGGTGAGCCAAAGATTCATCGTACAAGAGCATATGTAAAGGTACAAGATGGTTGTGATAACTATTGTAGTTACTGTCTCATACCATATTTACGAGGGCACAGTCGCAGTAGAGGTTTAGAAAGTATCGTCATGGAGGTATTTAAACTTAGCAAGGTTACAAAAGAGATTGTACTAACGGGTATAAATATTTCTGCATGGGGCAAAGACATTAATTTGAGTTTGGCTGATTTGTTGAGCTCTATTAGCAACGTCCCTTGTCGTATACGCATCAGTAGTATGGAGATGAATATTATTACCCCAGAGCTGTTAAAGGTCATGCTTGCCATGCCTAATTTTTGTGATCACTTCCATCTCAGTATGCAATCGGCATGTGATAAGACGCTCAAGGATATGAATAGACATTACACTGTTGATGAGTATATTGCAAAAGTAGATGCAATACGAAATGCTTTTCCTCATGCAAGTATTACCACTGATTTGATAATTGGTTTTCCTGGAGAAACCGATCAAGATTTTGAGGAAACATTGGAGAATGTCGCAAAAATCGGTTTTGCAGATATGCATATATTCCCATATTCTCGTAGAGAGGGTACCGTTGCTAGTCGTAAGCCTATGGTGGATGCTCAAGTCGTTGCAGATAGAGTAGCAAAGATGTCGGCACTGAGAGATGCAAAGAAAAAAGAGTTTTTATCAAAACAAAATGGCATGGTGTATGAGGTGCTCTTTGAGCAGGAAAAAGACGGTTATCTTGTTGGGCATGCTAGGAATTTTACAAAAGTTTATATATTGAGCGGACTTGCTGAACCTAATACCTTAGCAATGGTGCGTTGTAGGGAACCATATCTTGATGGAGTGCTGGGTGACTTTGTAATGGAAGTTGAGCCTGAGTAAAGAATGATTTGTATGCAAACTTAATATTTAATAAATGTGTATAAGGAATTTAAAATTGTGGGAAACGAAAAAGATTATAAACAAATTTTAGATAAATTGATTGCATTGACAAATGATCTAGATGTAATTAGTCATATTAAAAATCCAGAAAAGGCTATTAACGAGTTTGATAAAGTTGAGAATTTCTACAAAACCCAAAAGGAGTTTTTAAAAAATTTTATGATCCTACAAAATCCAGACAAAAAAGCGCAAGATAGTATCGAAAAAGTTATTGCTGATGTAGGTTCTAAAATTAGTATGCTAGATGACGAGTTTGATTGTCGTGGTTGGAGGATTTTTAATAAAAGAGTATCATTAAGTTACTCAGGTAGTTATGTTAGTATTAGGAAAGCCCAATCTAGCGATGCTGAAATATTAACAAAATGGTGGAATGATGGTGCCATTATGGCACATGCTGGTTTCCCCAACGGCGTCGGAACAACTGTTGAAACGGTTCGTGAAGGAATTATAAACCGTTCGTTTTATAATTTGTTATTTATTATTGAGTATAAGCGAGAGCCAATTGGTGAGCTTAGTGCAAACATCAAAGAAGGTATAGCAAGTTTTGGTATAAAAATATGTAATGAAAAGTATCAAAACAATGGCATTGGTACTTTTGTAATGCAAAAGTTTTTTAAAGAGTTATTTTCAAGCAGTATAGTTAACAAAATATCAATAACAACTAATATCAAAAATTCGAGAGCTGTTCATGTGTATAGGGATAAGTTGAAAGCAGTCGAAGTTAAGCAGTTTGATTTTGTAGATGCAAATGGCGATAAACAAAAAAGTATAGAATTTGAATTAACTAAATCTCAGTGGGAAGAATTGACAAAAAAGGAGTAAGAATTTATGGAGAATTGTGTATTTTGTAAAATAATAAAAGGGGAAATATCTAGTAATATTGTTTATCAAGATGATGATTTTGTTATTTTCCCAGACCTAAATCCAAAGGCTAAATTACATTATCTTGCTGTACCACGCAAGCATTTCGCGTTATTAAGTGAGGCAGGATATGATGAAGAAATACTAATTGGTAGGATTTTAAAAAAAGTCTCAACTCTATCAAAGACATTAGGTTTGGAAAATGGTTATCGTATAATTATAAATCAAAAAGGTGAAAAAGGGAATGATGCAGGACAGGAAGTAATGCATCTGCATATTCACATTTTGGGTGGCGAGAAATTAAATTAACCGCCCCCACTAGATGGTTTGTTTATATTTCATAATTGTGTTCTATCTTATTGTTAAAACAAGATGGTAATATAAAACTAATTCAAGATCAGTAACTACAATATAGGCAAACTTTCATTGCATCGTGTTTTATAAATGTTGTTTGATTCAATTTATTATCATAAAGTACTTGATTTTCATATAAATATGTGGTAAACTAGATTAAATTTTTTAAACCAAGGTGGTGAGAGCAAGATGGCAATGGTGACAGTCGGCAAAGATGAGTCTCTTGACAGTGCATTAAAGCGTTTCAAGCGCAAGTGTCAAAAAGATGGTATCATCGGCGATTTGCGCAAACGTGAAGCATATGAGAAGCCTAGCGTAAAGCGCAAGAAAAAGAGCGAGGCTGCTCGTAAGCGTAATCGTAAATAAATTTGTGTGGATTGAGAATACGAATCAGTATTCTCTTTTATTTTTTACTTAATTCAATTGTGTTTTTTGTATTTACTTGTTAAAATATTCATTAATTATCTTTATAAAATTGGAGGCATAATGTTAGCAAAAGTTAAGTCACTTGGACTTGTTGGAATACAAGGATTTGGACTAACCATTGAGGCTGATATGAGCAATGGTCTACCAAAATTTGATATAGTGGGTTTGCCAGATACAGCCATCAAAGAAAGCAAAGAACGAGTGCGTAGCGCTATACGCAACAGCGGACTCAAGTTTCCCAATGGGCGTACTACTGTTAATCTCGCCCCCGCTGATTTAAAAAAAGAAGGGCCTTCATACGATTTACCAATTGCTATGGTTTTATTAATTGCTCAGGGACTTATAGATAATTTGGAGTACAAAGATTATGCCTTTTTGGGAGAATTATCTCTTGATGGGTCGATTAACAAAATTAATGGAGTTCTGCCATTGTTAATCACGGCTAGGAATTTGGGTATAAAAAAGGTGATTATTCCTTTTGATAATATTTATGAGGCGAGTTTTATTGATGGAATTACCGTATACGGAGCAAATAATCTTATAGAAATAGTCCAACATTTTGATACCTCTATGGAGTTTAACATACCTGAGGTTACCAAGAGGAATTTTGAAGATGTTAAAAAGTCACATACATATACAAATGACTTTTGCTATGTGCGAGGACAAACGACAGCCAAACGAGCTATGGAGATAGCAGCTGCTGGTGGACATAATATGATGATGATAGGCCCTCCGGGAGCGGGTAAAACTATGCTTGCTAGATGTATGCCTAGTATTTTACCAGATTTGACTTTTGATGAGTCTTTAGAGGTTACTAAGATACATAGTGTAGCGGGTATTTTGGATTCTAAAGATGGAATAGTTTATGAGAGGCCTTTTAGATCACCTCATCATACAGTTACAACAATTGCCTTGACTGGTGGGGGTAACAAAAGTAAGCCAGGTGAGATAAGTTTAGCGCACAATGGTGTTCTGTTTTTAGATGAGCTCCCTGAGTATTCTAGACAAGCTTTGGAAACATTACGTCAGCCCTTGGAAGATGGTAAAATTACTATTGCTAGGATAAATAGTTCTGTAGAATATCCGGCTGAGTTTATGCTAATAACGAGTATGAATCCTTGCCCTTGTGGTAACTATGGCAGCAGGACAAAAGAATGCAAGTGCACACCGACACAAATACATAAATATCTTGATAAACTTAGTGGACCACTTTTGGATAGGATTGATCTTCATGTTGAGGTTGATAGTGTAACTTATAAAGAGTTAACGGATAAGGATATCAAAGAGGAATCAAGTAGTACAATTAGGGCTAGGGTTAATAAGGCAAGAGAGATCCAGCGTAATAGATTTATTGGAACTAATATAAAATGTAATGCAAAAATGACCACTCCTATGGTTAACAAGTTTTGTACATTGAGTAAAGAGTGTGAGGAATTGTTGGGAAATGCCTTTACTTCGTTAAATTTATCTGCAAGAGCACATAATCGTATACTAAAGGTTGCTAGGACAATAGCTGATTTAGATGACAGCGAAGAAATACAATTAAGTCATTTAGCAGAGGCTATAGGCTACAGAGCATTAAATGAAAAATATTGGAAATAAAACAAAATTGGAGATTAATTGAGACAATGCAAGAGAGTAATGATAATAGAGAATATTATCTAACGCTTATTCTGAGTGGATTAAGTCTTGGTAAGCAAAAGCACTTAGTGAGTATGTTTAAAAGTTTAGCCGATGCTAATTATTTTGAACGCTACACTAGTGATTTAGCATCAATATTAACTGGCGACGAATATCAAACGATTAGAGAAATTATTACAACGGGGGCGGTTGATAGACATTTAAAGGGCTTGGATAAAAATGGAATTGGTTTAATAACTATAGAGAATATACATTATCCTGACTATCTAAAGAATATACATGATCCTCCCTTTGTTTTATATTATCGAGGCGACATTACTCTTTTAAAAACAGATTGCATTGCTATAGTCGGTACTAGAGTATGTACGAGGTACGGGATTGAGCAGACGGGTAGGTTTGCAAAAGAACTATGTAAGGCTGGATTTACCATCGTATCAGGGCTAGCTGAGGGCATTGACACCTATGCTCATAAAGGTGCATTGGAAGCAGGTGGTAAAACAATAGCTGTCTTAGCGGGCGGATTAAATACAATTTATCCAGCCATCAATGTTAATTTGGCGCATGAAATCAGCGAGAAAGGTCTACTAATAAGTGAAAATGTGCCACAGTTTTTACCCAAAGGTTATGCATTTGTACAAAGGAATAGAATAATTGCTGGAATTAGTTTGGGTGTTTTTGTACCAGAAATGGGCGCAAAAAGTGGAGCAATGCATACACTAAATTTTGCTAATGAAGAAGGTAGAATGATTTTTGTTTTACCAGGGAATGTTACAAGTAGCAGTAGTGTAGGAACAAATAACTTGATAAAAAATTTACAAGGGGCTTGTGTGACCGAGTCTAATGATATAATAAAAAATTATCCTGAGCATAGTATTGTTGATAATCAAAAGATAGCAAGGAAGCATCAGCAACTTGATTTATACGAAAAGTTGATTTGCGATATATTAAAAGTTGAAGAGTTGCATTTTGACGAAATTTTGCAAAAAACTAAAATGGAGCCAAAAAAGTTGGTTAGCTTGTTGACAACAATGGAAATTCGTGGTTTAATAAAAAAATTAGCAGGCAATTATTATTCGACATAAGGGGGAACAATGAAATTAGTAATAATAGAGGGTCCTGGTAAACGAGATACTATACAAAAATATTTAGGCAAAGATTATGAGGTGATAGCGAGTAAGGGACATGTCCGAGATTTGCCAGTGCACACCTTGGGTGTAGATATGCATAATCATTTTGAGCCCAAATACGAATTGATGCCAGACAAAAAAGATGTAATTAAGTTACTAAAAAACAAGTCGCAAAAAGCTGAAAAAGTACTATTAGCAACTGACCCTGATAGGGAGGGTGAGGCTATTAGCTGGCATATTGCGTACATTTTGGGATTAAATCCTGAGGATAATGTACGTATTGAGTTTAATGAAATTAGTAAAAATGCAATTAATAAGGCTCTAGAGGCTCCTAGAAAAATAAATTTAAATCTTGTACATGCTCAACAAGCGCGTAGAGTACTAGATAGAATAGTTGGTTACAAACTTTCTCCAGTTATCAGCAAAAAGATTCAACCAAAATTAAGTGCTGGAAGAGTCCAATCTGTAGCATTAAAACTAGTAGTTGATAGAGAACGTGAAATTATTAATTTTAAGCCAGAAGAAAGTTGGATAATACAAGCTGAATTGTCCAAGATTAGCCCAGATGATATACATTTTAATGCAAACTTACATTCCTTTAAGGGTGAAAAAATAAAATTACAGAATGCCCAACAAAAAGATGAAGTGCTTAGTGCTATCAAGTCAGGCAATTGGATAGTTCAAGACGTTAGGAAATCAGTTACTCATTCTCATGCTCCAGCACCTTATATAACTAGTACTATGCAACAAGATGCTCTCAATAAATTGGGAATGAGTCTCAAACGGACAACCGCAGCAGCGCAAAATCTGTATGAGGGTGTTGAGGTTCCTGGAAAAGGTAAAACTGCGTTAATAACATATATTAGAACTGATAGTGTTAGGGTGTCACCTGAGGCTCAAGCAAGAGCGAAGGAATTTATAATTAGTAATTTCGGCGAAAAATACTATCCAGAGAAACCCAATATTTACAATAGTAAAAAAAGTGCGCAAGATGCACACGAGGCTATTAGACCTATATATATGGATATACGTCCTGATGATGTTAAAAGTATTTCTCCTGACAACTATAAGTTGTACAAGTTGATATATGAGAGATTTTTGGCTAGTCAAATGGCAGACGCAACATACAATTCTGTTTCTTTAGATGTCGGTATAAATGATTATATGTTTAGAGCCACTGGACGTACGCCAATATTTGCAGGCTACACGGCTGTTTATCAAGAGTATCAATCTAAAGATGACAGCAAGGAAGATGACGCTACTAGTAGACTGCCAGATTTGCTGAAAGATGAGAAATTAATTTGCCATAATTTAAAACCAGAGCAAAAGTTTACTAAACCACCTGCACGATATACAGAGGCAAGTTTGGTTAAAGCAATGGAGGAAAAGGGAATTGGTAGACCTGCAACTTATGCTCCTACGATTCTGGTACTTACCAACAGAGAGTATGTTGTAAAAGATGGCAAATATCTTAAACCTAGTGAATTAGGGTGTAAGGTAACGGACACGCTGGTTAAATATTTCCCTGATATTATGGACGTTGCTTTTACTGCCAATATGGAGACACAATTAGATGAAATAGCTGATGGCGAGATGGAATGGCAAGATGTAATAGATAGATTTTACAAGGACTTTGAAAAAGCATTAATTGCATCTAATGATGGACAATATGCGGCAGCTGAGGAGACAGATGAAATTTGTGACAAATGTGGTAGTAAGATGGTTATTCGTACAGGAAAATATGGTCGTTTTTTAGCATGCAGCAATTATCCAGAGTGTAAAAATGTCAAAAACTTTATCGAACATGACGGACAACTAAAAGTATCTGATGATGAAGCAACAGATGAAATTTGCGATAAATGTGGACACCCAATGGTTGTGAGAGTTAGCAAATATGGGAAATTTTTGGCATGCAGCAACTATCCAGATTGTAAAAATATACGTAGTTTAGCAGTATCCGTAGGTAAATGCCCTAAATGTGGTAATGATATAATAGAAAAGATTAGTAAAAAAGGTAATAAGTTTTATGGTTGCTCAAATTATCCTAAATGCGATTTTGTGGCTTGGGATAAACCGACGGGGGAAAAATGTCCTAATTGTGGGGGTATTTTGGTAAAGAAAGAAGGGAAAACCACATCAAAAATTTACTGCATTAATAGTGCTTGTGGATATTCAAAAATTGAAAAGAAACTTGAGTCAATGGAGGATTGAGTTTGGTTGTTAAGGTAATAGGAGCTGGACTGGCAGGTTGCGAAGCAAGCCTGCAATTGGCTAAATATGGATACGATGTTGAGTTGTATGATATTAAACCTTTAAAGTTTTCCCCAGCTCATACTAATCCTAATTTTTGTGAGCTAGTGTGCAGCAATTCATTAAAATCTAATAGTTTACAATTCGCTACTGGTTTATTAAAACAAGAACTGCGAGAAATGGGATCAGAGGTATTAAAATTGGCAGATGAATGCCGTATATCATCGAATGATACTCTGACCGTAGATAGAGAGAAATTTAGTGCTGGGGTAACTCAAAAGATTAAAACTACTCCCCAAATAAAAGTAGTTAATCAGGAAGTCTTAGATATCCCAAGTGGTCCAGTTATAATTGCAACAGGGCCATTGACAACAGATGGTTTTGCTAGTACACTTCAATCACGCTTTGGTAATAGTTTATATTTTTATGATGCAGTTGCTCCAATTATAGATTCTACCTCTATAGATATGACAAAAGTTTTTTTTGCAAATAAATTTAGTGAGAATGCGGAGAGTGAAGATTACCTAAATTGTCCTTTGGATAAAGAAACTTACTACAATTTTTGCAATGAGCTTACAAATGCAAAAAGGGTCCCTTTAAAAAGTTTTGAGCAGGAAAAAGTTTTTGAGGGCTGTATGCCCATAGAAGTGATGGCACATAGAGATATTGATACTCTTAGACATGGTCCATTAAAAGCAAATGGGATAAAAACTCCTAGTGGCAATACGCCTTTTGCTTGTGTTCAGTTGAGAAAAGAAAACGCTATAGGCGATGCGTATAACATGGTTGGCTTTCAGACGAATTTAACCTTTCCGGAGCAAAAGAGAGTATTTAGCCTAATACCTGGTTTGGGAAATTGTGAGTTTTTGCGCTATGGCGTGATGCATAGGAATATATTTATTAATGCTCCCAAATTATTAAATAAATTTTTTCAATTAAAACAAGATCCTCGGATATTTTTTGCTGGACAAATAAGCGGGGTTGAGGGCTATGTCGAAAGTATAGCGAGCGGTTTACTTTCTGCAATAAATATGGTATCCTATTTAAAAGGTGAAAAATTTGTTGATTTTGGTACCA
>CALWPF010000027.1 GCA_944383355.1 uncultured Clostridia bacterium | reverse complement strand
AAAAAAAAAAGAAAACAGAAGTCATTAAAATAGATTATTGAAAGAAGAAAAAATAAATAAAAAAAAAAAAAAAACAAAAACAAACAATAGTTTAGAAAGTTGGCAGTGCCAACTTTTATTTTTTCAAATTATAATTGATAACAAAAATCCTATTATGGGTCAACCCTTTTGAAACTAGCAAAAAGATCTAAACTAAAATATGTTTAGATTTTTTATATGGTTTGTTTTTGACCCATGTTTTATGTTATAATATTAGTAGAGAGGTAAAATAAAAATGACAAAAATAAAAAAACTTATTATTTTGTACGTTTATGATGCACTGAAATATGGAAGCTCTGAAAAATGTTTGTTACATCAAACAAAAATAGCAAAACAAATAAGTCAATTTTGTGGAATACAGTGTAATAGAAAAACAATCGCTCGCAATATAAACTATCTTCGTGAGTATGGTTGTGAGATTGTTACTATCAAAGGTAAAGGTTGTTATATGAAGTCGTATCCAAATTTTGAAAGGACTGATTAAAATCTATAAGCATTTTGTAAAATATAAAGGAGATATCAATGGAAAGTATTGAATTATTAGATTTAGAAATAGAAAGAAAAAGAGTAAAAGAATCAGAGCAAAGCTCATTATTGTTTAAAAACATTGTTGAATCAGAGAAATTTGAAAAGAAACGAAATGATTTCAAACCAAGCAAAACAAAAATTTTGTTTGTTGGAGAAAGTAGACCATCTGGCGGAACTTTCTTCTATGATAAGAATTCAAATCTATACAGATATACAAAAGAATCTTTTGAAAATGTAGGGATTGATTTTTCACTTGCAAAATTTAAAGAAATGGAATGTTGGCTGTATGATGTTTGCAAAGAACCCATAGATTTTATTAATTCCAAGAGTAAAAAAAAGGAAATTATAAATAAATATATACCAGATTTGAAAAATGAAATTAAACTTTTATCACCAAAATATATTATTGTCGTAAAAAAAACTTGCATGGAAAAAGTTTTTGCGGCGATTTTGGAGAGTGGTTATTCAGAAAATATTAATACTTTTAATACTTCCTTCCCTTCATGCGGACATCAGAATAAGTATGTAGACGAGCTAACAAGAATTTTAAGAAATATTTTGTGAGAATTAATAATGGGAGAACAAAATAAAAATTTTAAAATTAAAATTGTAGGCGTTGGTGACGCTGGAGTACATATTACAGAAAATTTGAGAAGTAATAAAGCGCCAAATATTGAATATATGGCCATCAACACAGATTGGGTTGTTGGTTGGAATTTTCAATTCCAACAAGCAAGTCGGTTTGTAAAAATTGGTAAAAAGACAACCAAAGGGTTGGGCTCTGGTGGCTTACCCCAATTTGGAAAAATTGCAGCAGAAGAAGACTGTGAAGAAATAAAAGATGCGTTAAAAGATTGTTCTTTTCTAATTATTGTGGCAGGTCTTGGTGGCGGAACAGGTTCTGGCGCGTCACCAGTTGTTTGTGAGGTGGCAAAAGAATTACATATCCCTACTATTGCATTTGCAACAAGTCCTCCTGATTTTGAAGGGAAGAGAAGGTGTAAAATCGCAGATGATTGCGTTGAACAATTGAAAAAGGTTGTTGATGTTTTAGCAGTGATTTCCCCAGGCAAAATATTTGAAAATCCTGAGTTTAGAAAGATTTCTATACTTGAAGTTTATGCCAAAGTAGATGAAATGTTGCGGTTAAGCATAACAAATGTAATTAAATATATATATTCACAGGAAATAGAAGAAAAATCAATGAAGGATATTTTAAAAACACTAAAAAATGATAATTTATGTAACATTATATACGAAAAGAATAATTTAAATCCAATTATAGAATATTTTAGCAATAATTAAGCGATTTGGCATTTAAACGTGTGCTTGTCTTGATACAAGTCGGTTTCGCTTCGCTCCACCGAAGACAAGCACACTCTACAACCAAATAAATGAAAGCAAAAAGCGAAAGTGTTGACAGAGCATAACACACTTTCGCTTTTTTATTATTTTTTTTCTTCTCTTTTTATTATGGTAAACGAATATTCTTTGTTGTCAAGGTTAAAATAAATGTCGCTTTTGCGACAATCCTTGACAACTGCAGAAATATTTGTTTTTGTGGCGGTTAAGAGAATAAAAAACACCTTAACCAAAGTTGATTAAAGTGTTAATTATTCCGCTAGTTTCAAATTGTGTAGACTATCTATCAGCGTTTTTTATTGTTTACTCATGAGCTAAAGCGATAAAAGATGCGTATACAGTGGTATTGCCTGTTATCGTTATATTTGTTATCTTAAATGCTGCGCTGCTAGTTCTTTTCCAGCATTTAAAACTGCTAGTTATACCAATTATTTTTTTGCTACTCGTTGTATACATGTTTAGGTCTACAGTTTCGCCTTCGTATACTTGGATAGAGTTAGTACTCATTGCTACACCATTGTAGTACAAAGTACTCGCACCATTTAGATCAAATGTTAGCGTGTATTTTGGTTTTTCCTCTGAGTATGAGTATTCCCAGTTGGCGTATAAAACTAACCCTGCGGATACTCGTGGCATTGTGTCAAAGTCTGCTACAGTACCATCGCTATATGACCAGCCTGTATGAATGTAATAATCATAGCGAGTGCCTTGGCTATTTGATAGTTTTATATTAGGTAGCGTTGGCAATGTGATGCTTTCTCCAGCCTTTGCTGATAATGAAGACACTGATTCGCCACCATTACTATCAAAGTTTATGGTGTAGGTATAGTTGTCTACAAAACTATATAAATCGCTAAAATCCAACTCATTTCCTAAATCTACTAGGTACAAATCTCCACTATCTTGATCTGTTTTTAATGTGATTTCACATATACTTGCAAGAGGCATATTAAAGTCTAAAGATAGGGTATACACTTGTTCTACATTTCCTGTTTCTTCATTGCAACGTACACCTATCCCTACAGTCATCTCACCCAATAGGCTATTATTTGCGATTTCTGCCATATTTAGAGTAACCATATGTTTTTGGCTAGTACTGTCAAAGTAGTAATTTCTCAATATGTTGCTCACATCTATAGGGCCATCTCTTATTGCACTTTCCTTAATAGCATCATCAATTGCACCGGTAATCGTGTCTGTAAAGTTTATTACATATTGGATGTAATATGCTATGTTATCAAACACCTCATCTAGTGTAGCGCAAGTTGATTGATAGTTCTTTTTATTATCACCATCTACTTTCCATGCTTCAAAATATACTAGTCCATCATAATAGTAAATATTGGCGTTTCTTTTGCCTGATATATCATTTGTTACTCCAATAATCTGTGGTATGTTGGTGAGACTAATTTTGACAACAGGCTGAGTATCTACTACTTTTACTTGAATATCTGTATCAACTGACATCTCAATTGGTATGTTGAGAATATTAGCTACTACATTTACTACACCTTTTATATGATAGTCTTTATAGGTACTAGTATTTATTACTGCTTTTATCAAATCACTAGAGCTAGATATATCGATATAAGTTGTAGCTAATTCTTCTGGCATAATGCTTATATTGCTAAAGTCCTTTAGAGTGGCTGTTATATTCCAGATAGCATTATTAGTAGCATCGTTGATGTTGTTTATGCTGATAGAGTTAAGTTTTCCATTAATAATAGCCAAAGTGATAATTATATCATCAACGCCGTCACTTATTTCATTTCCATTTAATTTAATGGATAATGTGTTATCTTGATATGTTATATCTTTTAGTATAGATAAAATGCTTAATGGGTCTGTGGTATCTAGACTAGGGATTATTTGAGTCAGTGCACTTGTATCGATTTCCAACTTGTCGCTAATCTCACTGAATGTAGGTAGTAGAGCGGGATCAATTCCAAATAGATTCATTGCTATTGCGAGTATCTCATTGATATTATTGCGATGTATCTTTATTTTTAGTCCCTCATAGTCTACATATAAGTATTCATTGGAGAAGTTTACGTTTAAATTATTTTGCATAATTGTTGCCGTTGCGTCGACCAACAAATTATTGGTCATATCAATAGCAACGCTACCAGAGTAGTAGTTTGTAATAGTTTCTTCTATATTATATATATTTTGCTCAGCATCAATTCCAATATTAAACTTTGTACCACTAAATGTATCAATAATATTTGATATTAGATTAGTTATTTCCGTGTAGTTGTTATACTCAGTTTCTATTACATTGTTAATGTATTGTGTTTCGGTAAAAGTTTGTAAATTGGCTAATACGCTGATGCCGTCATACTTGAGAATGATCTCACTAAACTTTCCATTGGTTATTGTTAGAGAGATGTTATTTTCTCTTGCTAATGCAATATTAATACCATTTTCGGTCCTACTAATACTTGTTATTGCACTCAAATCAAGTTTTGTGTCTAGGAGTGCTGATAAGTTAATATCATTTATAGTTATGTCATTTAAGTTAGGTATAGTGATATCTTTTATAGTGGTGCCAAATTCGCTGTTTATCCACTCAATCAGCGAATTAATGTCGCTTAATGCGAATTTGACTTTTAGGCCCTGTATGTTTGCAAATATTGTTTGCTCTCTAAATACTATTTGGATATTTAGACCATTGAATACAGTTGAGATATATGCTTCAATTTTTTCACCATAGTTGATAGTTGTATTAAGTGTCGCATTATACACATTTGTACCTGTATCTATAGACACAATAAATGAGCCAGTTACAGATTTTGATTTCGCAAAGTCAATAATAGGTGAGACTGCATCGCTTAATGCGGATATATCCAAGTATTCAGCATACATTGGCTCTGGTACACCTGTAAAAGTGTTGAGATTTATATCAAGATCAATATAATCTTGCAATGCTTCCAAATACAAGTTATTTATTGTTAATTTTTGTAATCCGATATCACTAATTAATGCATCTAATACTATGTTATTAAGCCCTGTAGTAGAGTATAGAGCATTACTATCAATGGTTATGGACAGGTCATTACTTGACATGGTTATTTTTTGTAGTAACTCAAGCATATTGAGTGGGTTCTCAAGATTTATGCCAGCAGGTAGTTTTATGTCATTTTGTGACTGTGCTGTATCAATATCTAATGCATCCAAGATACTACTTATCTCATTTATTGCAAGTGATATCTTCATACCATTATATTCAAGATAAATTTGTCCATTATTAAGGTATCCCAGCATCTGGTATGTTTTATCCTTATAAATGATAGTAAAGTTTGCATATGCTTTTATGTTAGTTATTGCATTTATATCAGTTAGAATACTTAGATCACTTGGTAGACTGACAATAATATCTCCAGCTAGCGTAATCTCTGTACCTATATTAGCACTTAAAGTGAATGCAAAATCTCTCATGTCTTGCATACTTATCACTTTATCTATAGTTTCAAGTGCAGTTTGGATAGGTGTGTAAACAGCTGTATCCACGCTATCAATATTTTGCAATGAATTAGATAAATTCAGTGTTGCATTTACTGTATCTTGCCCAAAATCTATAGTGATACGGTTTATAGTCTGTGCGTCATAGTACAATGTAGCGCTTATGCCATTACTTAGTAATATTTGTACGCCACCTACTACATTATTGATTGAGTTGATTGCTGAGGTGTCAAAATTATTGATAATACTCAATAAATCATCAATACTTATAGTGATTTCATTAAATTGTGGTACGCTGATACTTGTCGGCAGTATGTTGTTTAACCAATTTATAATGTAATCCAAATCATTAATACTGGCTTTTAGTTTTAGACCTTGTGCATCAATGTATATTGTGTCATTTATCAAATTTGCAACTATGTCCAATCCATATAGTGTTGTGCTAAATTTTGCTTGGATTCCATTTTCTATATTTATTATAAAATTAACATCTAAATTATTTAAGTATTCATTATCTAGTTGAAAGTTTAAGGTACCAGATATAGATTTTGTATCTGTTAACTTAGTGGCTGTATCGATTAGTGGTAATAGATTAGTGATATCTAGATAACTATTGCTTTCGATGTTAGGTAGAGTTGTGTACTCACCAAAAGATAGGTTAAGACTTAGGTCACTATTTAAAGTACTGAGATGTATATTTTTTGCTTTTATAGCAATATCATCACTTAGTACTACTTCTATATTTATACTATTCCAGCCTTCACCAAATAATTTGTAACCATCTATTATTATTGTGTATGTTTCATTATCAAAAGATACAGACTGTAAACCTGATAGTATATCTAGAGGACTACTGATATCCATCTGTAGTTGAGGTAGGGTATTCACTGGTATTGAAACTTTTGGTAATAGTAAATCTATTGCTTTTGTTAGTTCGTTTACATTTACTTTTATAGCAATATCATTATATGTGAGATATGCCATATTGTTTGATGAGAGTAAGGTTATATTATAATTAGTAGAGTTCACCGCAAGTGTCAAATCAGCGTACACCGAGCTAGCTAATAATTGTTGTAGAGTAGTTATTTCTGTTGGTTTTATTCCTAGATCCAATAAGATATTGCCAGTTAGTCCAATATTTTGCTCTCCAGTAATATCTAAATCTATGTTGACAGCAAATTGTTTTGACGTAATCAAATCTTTTACTTTATAGATAGTATTAGTAATGTCGGTGTAATTCACATATTGTGTAGTATCTATAATAGGAGAAATTACAGCATCTCCAAGTGCACTTACTCCTATTTGTGCAACGAGGTCCTCATATTCTAGGATAATTTTGTCTAGAGTATCTTGGGTATATTCAATTGTGATAGCTCCCTTGTCAGATAAACCAATTTCCAATCCTTTATCCAATTGGGTAATGTGGCTAATGATATCTAGATATGTTAGTATTTGGTCGGCGCTATCAGCGTCAGTTGGATTGTCTAGGTTTATAGGTTCGATATTTAGGTCAAAGCATGTATTAATCCATGTTATTAAAGAATTTATGTCTTTTGTTTTCAAGGTAAAATGCAAATCCGAAATATCAACATAGACTATGCCATCTTTTAAGGTAAGACGTATATCTATACCTTTTAAATTTGTATTGATAGTAGCAAAAGCATTATCTATGTGCCAACCAAAAGCATAATCAAAATTGATAACTTGTAAAATATCGTTATCAGGCAATTGTAGATTTACTGTACCAGATATTGCTTGTTGTTTTATTATATTGATTGCACAGCCCAGGAGGTCAGTAGTAGCTGATGTATCAAGGTATTCATTTTCTGTTGTTGGGTCTAGGGTAGTGTATTGGGCTTCTTCGTAACATTCTATGTTCATACCAGCCACTATTTCATACGCACTAAACTTTAGACTCGGTATCTCTATTGATTTTATGTTGTAATCATTATCTGTCAAGATATTGATTACAGTTAATCCCTCAATATCCAATTCTAGCAGCTTACCATTTCCATCTGCAGTGTTTTGCTCTTTTACATTGTCTAGCATGGCTAGCAGTTGCCCAGTATCTATGTTGGCAAGGCTACCCATATCAACACCCAAGACATTGCAAAGCTCTGTAATGACTCCAAACGCTGTCCCAACATTGATTTTATAATAACCATTAGCATAGTCTATATATAGATAGTTATCGAGATAGGTAAAGCCTATCTCAAACTTGCTGTTTAATATATCAAGGGTGATATCCCCAAAGAGACTAATATTTTCGAACCCTTTTGACATATCTACGTTTACATCTAGCTTGAGTATCGCATAAGGTTTTTCGTCCTTGTTAATTGTAACATTGCCACTCACCGTAATTGACTTTGCCGTGGTAAAACTCTCGATGACTGTATTTATTGCATTTACTTCCTCTGAGCCATCTGTGTTTAAACCCGTATTTATATTTTGATTTGCTGGAGCAGTGATAAAGATGACAGCAAAACAAGATACCACTGTCATCGCTAGATATGTCATAAAATATAACAATCCTCTTTTCATCTGCAATACTCCTTTAATTATATAGTGGGCAAAGTCACAGGTTCGTTATATGTGTATACCTGTGTCATTGTTCCTTTACATTCTGCTTTGATTCCAAATGCTTTAATTGAATACGACTCCTCATTTTGTATGGTCACAAAATTCCAATTAGAGTCAATTACTACATTTAATTTAACTGATGTAAAGGTTGGATAGCCCATTCCCGACATTTCTTTCATTTGCTCCCTATAGTTCATTACAGAGTAGTTTGGCTCCAATTCTAGAGAAAAACTATAACCCTTTTGCCCATTGTCAAGCGTTATTTCAGTTACCTCAGTCTTATTAATAGTAGTTTTGTTTGATACTATATATGAGATAAAACCATCTATTCTTACTCCACATAGGGCAGTATACTCATCGTATGTCATGTTAGTTGGTTCACTGTTCCACTCGGCAGTAGTGGCATCAATTACATTGCCTTGATAACGTGATACAACACCAGTTGTTGTATCATATACAGCACGCTTTGCAACTTTTGCCATACTACTGCTACTAATCTGCTCAGTAAGATATTTAGTTCCATCAAAGTATGTTTGGGCAAATACTGTCTGAGATACAATTGTATTAACTTGACCATTTGATATTACTTTGACTGTCTGCGCGTTTTTCAGTCGCTGCTCTGCTAATACAAAATTCTCTGTAGCAGTGAGCGCCAATGGAGTATTACCATTAGCCTTGGCCTCGATTTTGCTAATACTGACAGCACTTTCTCTTAATTCTGCCTCTGTGTATTCAAATTCAAAATTTGTCTCCATTATGTTGTTGACATAATACGAGCCCACAAAAAATCCCGTTAATATCCCCAATAGACAGATAATACTCAACTTAAGGACAAAACGGTCTTTTTTCTCCTTTACCTTTAACTTTGCCATTACAGCTCCTTATTTTCTTACAATATAATATGTTTTTTCAAAATTATATAGACAAAATTCGTCAAATTATTGATTTTAATTCATTTTTTGTTAATTATGCTAAGCATAATTATTTTCAGTATATCACAATGTTTTCTAATTATCAAATAAAAGTTGCAAAAAATAACTTTTTTTGACAATCAAATTAATTCGTCAAATGCTTTGAGTGTAATCCACGTTAAATTTTTAGTCATATGCATCACTGTATTGTTATCGTCTCGTGAAATTTGTTGCGTCTTGATTAACATTCCACAGGTGATGTTTGCTTTATTTAATAGTGTATAGTATTAATATATACACTAAAGTTAAGATTTGTTGATAATAGGCTTGTAGTTTGAATTACTGGAGTACATAAAACTAGTAGAGATGTAGTAATTATTGTGTGACAACAAAAATTTTTTGTGCTCAACTACAGCAATACTGATGCTTAAAACATAGTCAATTGGAGCGAAAATATTTATGCGTCTTATGTTATCAGTTTTGGTTGGTGGTCAAATGAAAGTTTATTAATTTTTTAAAAATTTAATTTAAGTGATTTTATTAATTTTTTAAAAAAATCATTTACTTTTTTTTCGCCCTATGCTAATATTCTAGAGAATAGTGAGGAGGGAAGGAATTTGAGTGGTTCAAAAGGACGCTTGGATGTTACTCAATTGGAGAATTTGGGTATTTTTGAGTTGAGGGAATTGGCTCGTGAAATTGGGGTACATTTGCCCACAACACTGAGGAAAGGTGACCTTATTGCAAAGATTAGAGAGATAGCAAAGGGTGAGGCGGAGCCGTTTGTGCCTACTAGTCGCAAGGGGCGACCACCAAAATCATATAGTGGCGGTATTCGTAATGTAACTGATACGGCTAGTAATGACATAGTTTTTGACTATCGTAATTGGGGTAAATTTGATGGTGAATATTCGCTCACTATGCGTGATGTCGCATACCAAATGAGTGATAATGATAGCTTGGAGTTTGATGAGAGCCATTATGGCATTACATGTGGGGTAACTGGTATAGTTTTTGTTGACAAGCAAGGATTTGGGCGTTTGCACGAAGGAAATTTATCTGAGATTGGTATGCGAAAAATCGCAAAAGTTAGCAGGGCATGTGTCGAGAAATTTAACCTAAAAAATGGCGATATTATTTCTGGTAAAATTGGAGAAAGCTTGCGTGATGGAGCATTTTGTTTGTTTGACGTCTCTACTGTTAATGGGAAATTTGTCAGAGCTATTCGTCCTGATTTTACATCGTTTAGGGCAATGCCAGTTACTGAGCAGCTAAAGTTTTCAGATAATTACCTAGCCTTTACTGATTTGCTTTGTCCAATTGGTAAGGGGCAGAGAGTGTTTGTTCAATCTAAAGACAGTAGTAGCAATGCACACTTTTTGTACAAGTTGGCTGACAATCTATCAAGATTGATGCCTACAATTTACATGGTCCTAGATGAGCAACCAGAAAATGTCTTGATTACAAACAATAAAAATCTAGAATTCGTGTTATGTCCATTCGATCTAGAAAAGGAGAAACAGTTATATATATTGGAGTTGGCTGTTGAGTCCGCAAAGCGCTATGCAGAGCAGGGTGATGACGTGTCTATAGTTATAGAGGATATCAATATAGTACGAGCTTTGTACAGTAGGTATTATGGTGCTACCGGTGAGTCTGATGCAAATATTGCCGAAAACACAATACAGACCATCAGGCAGCTGTTAGCGACAGGTAGGAATCTTGATAATAGTGGTAGTATCACTTTTGTTGTGGGTATGGCGAATAATCAAGATGTTGATACATCATTTGTTAGTGATTTAAAGAGAGCCTGTAGTAGTATTATTACTATCAACTCATCTAACGACTTTACTCCTCTTGATTTTGATATCAGCAATACCTATACCTTGTACCCAGAGCGAATGCTTGGTAGTAGTACTCCTTGTGCTAATGAGTTGAGGTCAAAATGCATAGGCAAAACACCTAGCGAAGTGGACAAAATTCTCAAAGAGTCCCAAGATATTCTATTAAATCAGGTTATTTAAAATAGAATCGCCAAATTTTTATACATTTTTTATTAAATTTTGTAAAAAAAAGATATCTTTTTATCGCAAAAAGGTATCTTTTTGATTTGACTTTACAAA
>CALWPF010000026.1 GCA_944383355.1 uncultured Clostridia bacterium | reverse complement strand
GACTGGATGGGCTAAGTCTAACTTCATTAAATAACTTCATCTGTTGTTTAATTGTTCCGTTTTCGTGGTTAAACTTGCTGTCTTGGCTTGCGATAATAGAATCAAAGCCAATTTTCTTGATTAAATTCGCTCTTTCTGTAGTGTCGCTGATATACCCAAAAAAGAAAGAAATTCCTTTGTTCAATTTCATTTTTATTTTCACCTTTAAAGTTTGTCTTTTAAGTTTAACATATATAAAAATTTAAATCAAATTTTTTACGGCTTATTTTTGTTTTGTTTTTGTTGTGAAGCGGTTGAGTGTCGATTTTAAAATTAGAGATATAAAACAAAAACTTTATCTTATTAAATTAAATAGTTTAAACAATATTTTATTCAGTTGACTTGCTACGAGAATTTTGCAAACCTCTTGCGGCGAAAGGCAAAGATAATAAGGAGTTAAACATTTATTGCAAATAATAATTAAATTTGCTATAATATCATTATGTTTTTTGATATAAAAGATAAATTAATAACTGACGACTATATCCCCGCACTAAAAATTATTATGGATTTTTATTTCCATTCACATCAAGCGTTTGAGGATGAAATAGAAAAATTAAGCATGCCATACAAAAATAATTTAGACAAGGTACAAGCTTACAATAATGAAGCTTTTGATATTGAAGATGATGAAAATTATCAAAAAATAATACATCTAAAGAATTTGTCATATACACACCTTTCTTCTTGTTTGCAGAGTATTGTATCATTATGGGAAAACCAATTAAACGATTTTTATTTATTAGAAAATTATAGAGATTATAATTTATTAAAAATACAATTACTGAATGATGGTTATTATGATTTGGATAGTGATAAAAAAATTAAGGAAATAAGGTATATTGATAATTATCTTAAACACGGAGAATTTGGAGAAGCTGCGACTCAACTAAAAAACATGAATTCAAAATATTTTAAAAATAATAATATGTTTGGTGAGATGAGAGGAATATATTTAAGGAATAAACAACTCGATATAACAATAAATGATATTAAGACATTTTCAAACACATTTATAGACTTTTGGAATGTTGTTTTGTCAAAATTAAAATAAAAAATCCCAACTAAACTAGGGTGTTCAGTTGGGTACATAATGGCGGAAGGGGACGGATTCGAACCGTCGGTACCTTGCAGTACGCCACCTTTCCAAGATGGTACATTCGACCACTCTGACACCCTTCCATATTAATTATAATAACTATTGCATTACACAAGTGACTTTTTATTGTATCATATATAGATACATTTTACAACAATTAATCAAAAAATTTTGAATATGCATTAAATATTTTATTTTTTAAAAAGTAATTTAAATTATATAATCTCACAAAAATACATTTGCCTACTCTACTCAAAGATCTTGGAATTCAAAATAAATTTAGCGTAAAAAATAGTTTTATAAACATGCTAAATGCTAATTTTAATTATTAAAACCATCGCCTTGTGCTGTAAGACAGTCACACTTTTGTAAACTTGATTGAACGGTATCCTGGATAACAAAAATAGCAAAATGGGTTGGTGAGTATATCTATGGTTGCAGTGAAATACAAAATATTTATTGACATTTTTGCGTAAATTAGCTAAATTGATAAGAGGAGGAAAACATGACGACAAAAAGGAAGATTTTGATTTATAGTTTATCAGCAGTAGGAGTAGTAGGATTGGTGCTATTACTTTTATTCCTCTGCACATTGAGTTTGGTCAAAATAAATTTTGTTGACGAAAGTGGAAATGTTTTTAAGCAAAAAACTGTGGTCAAATCAATATATAACACTACCCTAAATGCAGAATCTCTGGTAGGATACAATTTTTTGAATTGGGAAGATATAGATGGTGAATCTTTTAATTTAGATAAATATGGTCCTCACGAATTTAATATCTACTACGAGACAGACTGTCTCAGTATGCCGATATTAAAAATTGTAACCGAAAATAATGCAAAAATTGATTCCAAAGAAGATTATACAAACTGCACAGTTGCAATTATGAATACACAAGATGAATATACTTTTAGTGGAGAAACAGCAGGAATTAGGTTAAGAGGAAACTCTACCCTACTTGGAGACAAAAAACCGTATAGAATCAAGTTTGACTCAAAAAGGAATTTGCTTGGACTCAACGAGGGCAATGAGTATAAAAATTGGGTACTCCTTGCTGAATGGTATGACTATTCGCTATCTAGAAACAGTTTGAATTTTTATATAGGTAATCAGCTTGATTTTTACTGCTCAGATTTTGCGTATGTTGAGGTATTTTTGAATGGAGACTATCGTGGAGTATATCTGCTTTGCGAGCAACAGCAAATAAACAAGGGGCGTATTGATATCGAGGAATATGAGGAAGGCGTAACAGATGAGCTTGATACAGGGTATCTATTGGAAAATGATTATTACTATTATGAGAGCGAAGATTATTATATTGAAAACAATGTGAATGGCGTTGTCGAAGACGCATATCATTGGCTCATAAAAAGTGACACGACAAAGCCTGAGCAACTAGACTACATAAAAGCATATATGCAACAGGTTTACGACGCACTTTTTGGTAATGCGTCACAGGCAGAAATAGAGGCCCTAATAGATGTAAACTCTGCTGTCAATATGACAATTATGCAACTCATAAATTGCAATAGCGATGCAAACAGCTCATTTTATGTTTTTAAAGACGCTGGAGGGAAACTGCAATTTGGTGCACCTTGGGACGGTGATATGGCGTACGCCAACTTAAAGCACGCAACTTTTTCCAATGGAGGTATTATACTAAATCATCTTTTGCAAAAATTATATGATAGAGACTGGTTTTTTGCATTAGTCAAACAAAAATGGTCAGAATTAGCATATCTAGAGACTGATACCCAAGAATTTTTGCAAACTATTGCAACCACTTACGAGCCAGAGTTTGAAAGAAATTATTCTATCTATAACCAACTAGGGAGAAAAAACTTTTCTGCACAAGTAGATGATGTCGCAAAGTTTAAAAATCAAAATGAAGCCAGCATTTATCTACAAAACTGGCTCAAACAAAGATTCCAATACTTAAATACGCTCTTGGGTTAAACTAAAATAAAAAACTGATAACGAATTGTTACCAGTTTTTTTGTTATTAGTACAAAAAGTAAAATATCTATATATAACTGGAATAAGTAAACTTAATTATAGTGTTATTTTTAATAATAAAAAGTATCTTATTATTGTTACTGTAAGGAGCGCAAACTTTGGTGAAAAGTTTGACAAAAGTGCAATTATTTTATACTTGCGTATTAGAGTGCTGGTCATCAGCACCAGAATAAGTCAGTAGCAATACTGGCTCTCCCTCTGGCAATAATAATTGGCGCTGCTCCTCTACCACCAACACATCTTTGTGCCTTTGCAAAAAGAAATTTAATCCTATTAGATATAACACTAAGCACACAAAAAATGCTATCTCGTATACACCACAATGCCCAAACAAAATCAAAGATGTAAATGGAATAAATAACATACACAATAGCATAACAAACGACTTTAATCCAAGCGACCTATTGACACGAGTAATATATCTAATAAAAAATAGTAAACTCAGCAGTGAAAAAACGACATACGCTACAGCAGAATAATCATGAATAGCACTAATAAACCTGGGTATAGATGCCAAAGACGGCACTAGGACGCAAGATACCAAACTAATATACGCCACCCTCAAGAGATTGCGACTTGCCTTGTCCTTGAAACCAAAAGTATTATACATACGCACCAGTATTAGACCAACCAAAGATGCCGTACTAATACCCCAAAATATAAATAAGAATCGGTGACCGTTATTACATATAAAGCTCATTGTGACACTAGTAACATCATTGAGGAATATAAACAATAATACATAAGTGACCAAAAACACACTGGCAACTATCAAAAAACTATTTTTTATCTTTTTATTATCTTTGGTCAAAAATGAACCAAATAAATTGAAGTGCTTTGCTCCAAATTTACGCCGAATACCCTTACTATTACCTTTCATTTGTTTTGACATCACGCACCCCCAGAATTATAATACATAAAACAAATCACAAAATGTGCAATGCCCAATATTGAATTGACTAATCTCTATGATGCCTATAGATAGTTAGTAATCCCAATTTTAAATAAACTCTTTTCCAATTACAGATATGATACCACAAAAAATGTTTTTTGTATAGTTGTAAATCAAAAAAACATAATTAAAAAATGGTTGCAAAATACAGGATTTGGCAATTACTTTCCACGGTTTATAAATTATAACTTGCTATTAAAAATCTTACACAATTTTATTACAACTACGCTTTGTTATGATTACACAATTTGAAAGTACTATAAATGCTAACCATAATTAGTAATCCCTTAATTTTAGCAGTAGCCAATTAATTGGTAGCTAACAGTTAGACAAAGTAATACAAAATCCTTTACAAAAATTATCACCAGTGATATCATTTAATCATTAGTTTAGATGTTTGGATAATGTGTACATCACAATATGACAAAGCATTTAATTAATAAAATTGAGAGTAAATTCTACACATCATAGATTTATGTTTTGACTATTACTTTAGATTATAGACAACCTTGATGTTAGATAATTCCTATGTTTTGAGGAGCACCAATGGAAAAAAGAAAATTAAATGTATTGGTAGGTATTGATGTCTACCTACCAGATACCGATGGCGTCATCAACTGTATGAAAAACTACATAATTAATAGCCTTGGTGATGTCAATATTACCGCTATTGCACCCAAAAATAAAAAATCACATGTAGATAATCTACCCTACACTATACATCGTTGTAAAAGTATGTTTGTGCCATTCCTAAACCAATACTATGGTTTGCCTGCATCAGATAGGAAGTTTGCAAAAAAGGTAAGAGCTACAAAGTATGATATTGTACACATACACTCACCATTTAATATGTGCAAATTTGCTACCAAAATAGCTATGGAGCAAAATATACCAATAGTCGGTACATTCCACAGTAACTTTCGTATGATACTACAAGATGTGTTGAGTAACAAGACATTAGCAGAAAGTATTGTAAAGAGCATAGGCAAAGCATACAGCAAGATGGACGAGGTATTTGTATGCTCCGAAGGTGTAGCTGAGCAAATACGCTCATATGGATACAAAGGGAAAATTAGTTATCTACCATTTGGTACCGAGCTCGAAAAGGTAGATGATGTTGCCCCGCTAAAAGAGGAGGCAAACAAAGTATTTGGACTATCTCCTGATGAATTTTTGGCTATTTATGTAGGTCGTGTTGTGCCTTTGAAACGAATTGACTTTATACTCAAAGCATTACAAATCGTTAAGAAAAAAGGCAAAAAATTTAAATTTTACATAGTCGGCAAAGGTATGGATCTAAAAAGGCTCAAACGACTAAGTACTAGACTGGGACTAGATGATAGAGTAAAATTTTTGGGTTTTGTACCTAGAGAGCAATTCCCTCTCATCAATGCTAGGGCCGATATATTACTCTTTCCATCAATATATGATAATTTTGGATTGGTAAAAGTCGAGGCAGCAGCATACAAGACCGCAGGATTATTTATAAAAGGCACAAATGCTGGTGATGGTATCACAGATGGCGAAAATGGATTTTTGTCTGATGATAATATTGAGGCATTTGCCGAAAAAATTATTTATTGTATAGACCACAAAGACGAAATGGGTAGAATAGGACAAAATGCTCAAGACACTTTGTATTTACACTGGCGTGATGCGACCAAAGAAGTAGTAAAAAAATACTACGAGATAGTAGAAAATTGGCAGGGACGCCCCGAAAATAACAATAAAAATAAAACAAAATCAAATAAAAAATCCAGCAAAAAAATTAGTCTAAAACAAAATGAATTAGAGCCAAACAAAAAAATAAAATTGAGTTAATATAAAAAACTCTATGCTACCTCGCATAGAGTTTTTTTGTAAATTGCCTATGAGTTTTATCACCAATCACGCCGTCCGGCATTATCTCTAAAAATCATAAACAATCAAAGCTAAATAAATTAATCTACAGTAACAGTAGTACCATCAACATAATCATCAAAGTTAGGATATTGTATATCTCCACTAAATGGACATATATTAATATCTACATTCATGATAAGTCCGCCTAAATTCAAAGAAAAATCAGTTATAGCCAAACCTTGCAGTGCATTATTCTCAAATACATAGTAACACACAGCTGTAGGCTCATCAGTACTCGTAGCAGGAATTGTAATCTCATACTTTACTGTGGTGCCACTGGTTGCCTTGCGTACAACACTACTAGCCCATGAGGTATCAGAAAAATCTGAAGGAATGAATTCATTCATAGACTCCAATATGTTAGAAAAACTCTCCATATACATTGAACTGTCTGCACCATCTGTAAATTTTAATTTCATATTTTGTTCACTAGTACGAATATCAATATAAACATCTGCCCCACTACTAGGATCCCCCATTGAGTAAGCTGTGATGTTGCCTGACTCTTTGCCATCAGATGAATTAACATCGCTCTTCATACGCATAGCCATTTCCATTTTTGTTACTTGATCTGACTGCTCATCAACTGTATTTTTTACGATAAATGAGTAATCATAGTTAATTTTTACATATTGAGCACCACTCGATATCTCCATACTACCACTCAAGTCCATCCTAAACCCGTTTAATAAACTAACTGTATCAGCTGATTGTATAAAAGTGTTAGCATCGTCCAAAGTACTGTCAACATAGTTCCCACCAGTGTTGATAGATGCACTCTGATCCAACTGATCACCACAAGCAGCAAACAACAAAGCACAAGGCAATATTACTAGAGCAAGCATAAAAGATCTTAGTTTTGCATTCATTGGTATTTTCTCCTTTTAATATAGATTTTAATATATTATATATGACAACTACTGACAATGTAAATCATTTTTTGACAAAAAATCAAAAGTTGCACATATTTTGTAATTTTTGCACATAAAAAAGCGTGACTGCCATCACGCCTTTTTATGAATATAGCCTGTTATATCTAATTATCATCTTTAGATTTGTCTCGAACATCAGCAGATATACAAATTGGCTTGCTATTTGATTGCCTAACACGCAAAAATACAAACCACATAATCACCAAAATTTGCAATGGTATACATATCAAGAACAGTAGCCACAGTTGCAACATTCCTAGAGTAAGGTACAGAGATAGTGGCAGAGTCCAGATTAGCACTGTTACAGCAATCGCTGTAGACCACAGCCTACCCCATATAGTGGAAAAAACTATACCAACAATAGCACTCACAGGTACGGCATACACAAAGCACAACCATATATTACTCAAATCTGGTGCAAACATACCCAGTAGTACAAACAAGATTGTAGCAATTAACCACACAAGCCCAATTGATAACGCAACAATTAGCCATTTTGCCTTTGCACTAAATCTACTAGATGCAGTAGCGGTCACATTGGGCGTGTCGTCTTCTACAAAAAATCTCTCAATATTGATACCATATAAATCAGCTAACATCTTGAGTGTTGCCAAATCTGGCATTGACTCCCCCCTCTCCCACTTGGATATTGCTTTGTCACTATAATTTATTTGTTGAGCCAACTCTCCCTGTGTGAGTCTATGATTTTTGCGGTATTTTACTAAATTTTTTGCAATTATAAACTTTAAATCAGTCATAATCATATTTTAATATACAGTAAACAAAAAAGCAACGAAAATAGCCCTATTTATCGCAAACTCTACTGCAGGTAGAATTAGCTAATCACGACTCTACTATAGCATAACGCATTAGTAGAACGATGTTTGTACTAAGTAGGTTGTCTTTTACATAATACTAAAGATAAACTGCTAATAGCAAAGCAGAGATGCTTTAACAAAACAAATGGAGGTAGTAATATGTACAACATAAAAGATTACAAAATTACCGTACTAGGTGATTCTATAGCAAAAGGTATCGTATTACAAGATGATAAAATATTAAAAATAAAAGATAATGCAGTTCAATTAATTTCCGATGAATTCGGAGTCAATATAGATAATCAATCACAGTTTGGTCAAACACTAAAAAAACTTTGTCAAAAAAAATTTATAGATAGATACATACATACATTGGACCATAATGCAAAAAACTGCATGGTCCTGTCTATAGGTGGTAATGATAGTGACTTTGACTGGGTACGCATAGGCAAAGAGCCCACCATAGATACTTCCCTTGCCCAAAACACACCAATTGATGAATTTAGCCAATTATTATCCAACACAATAGAAAAATTGCAAAAATCAAATGTGCGAGTAATACTAACAACATTACCGCCTATTGATGCTAACAAATTTTTTGAATATGTAATAATCAAAAAAGCACCGATACAAAACGCTCTTGCGTTCCTCGGTCATGACCTCAGTAATATTTATAGATTCCAAGAAGGTTTCAGTAATGAAATTCGACGACTAGCGACCAAATACCAATGCTCTCTCATAGATATACGTTCTGTATTTTTATTTCAAAAGTATCTGGGTAAATTATTATGTGCAGATGGCATTCACCCAAATGTAGATGGACAAAAATTAATGGCAAATTATATAATTGAGGGCATAAAAAATAAAAACTTGTATTCATAACAAACTTTTCGTTATATCTTATTTGTAGTGATCATACTGTCCAAATAAATATACACTTAGCCTGAGGTAAATATTAAAAATAATTATTAAATAGACCTAATATTTATTAGTCAACTGTAGATAATAGGTGACAATATAAATTGTGGTCTTGTCCACAGTATTCATAGGCAGCACATACATATATAGATATCATAGATTGCATTTTAAATAACAAAAAACAAAGCATAATCAAAATCCTTTCTCAAATATATTCAAAAAAGCCCTATCTATATGGGGCTTTTTTGCTACTAAAAATGTCTCAAAAAGTTGCTAGTGTGTGTAGGTTTTGTATTACTTGGTCTAGAGCCATCACGAGTGGCACCAATATTATTACCATCAATTATCTGAGCTACAGCCATATCCACCTGAGCAGTATCCATTATCCCATATGGACAAAACAAACTACTGTCTACAACCTGAGATATCAAGCTATGGTATGGCAATGAGTTAATATCCAATTTATTACTTATTTTGGGGTTCTCATTTTTTACAAACACAACTCTACCTAGACTAGATATAGCATTATACAATAATGCGTCATCTATTGTGTAATGATGTCTAAAACATTTTTTATACAAATTAATGTCTGTATTTTGTAATTTTTTTATTACTGGAGTATAGGTCACTATTGGATTGAGTATGCCATCGCTACTAGTATCAATGATTACTGGTCGCTCCAAGTTGTTTATCATAGTACTAAATATTTGTGATTCAAAATACTTTTTGTAAAACATAACCCCTTGCTCACCGCAAATATCAAAAATCTTTTTTTCGCACTGTTCGCTATAACCCAGCTGATATGCATTTGGTAAATTAGGTAAAATCGCCCTACTGCGCATTCTGCGAACATATGTAGCTAACTGACTATCGTCCAAATCAGAGGGCACTGTGCTAATATCATTTGGTAAATATATCAAGTCGTCAAAATGCACTATTGGCATATCCAAAACCACAGATAACCGCTTTGCGATCGTACTCTTGCCAACGCCTCTAGCACCAAGTAAAATTATACTCTTTGCATTTGCTTTTTCTGGCATTTTGCTTGCCCTCCTTTTAATACTTTTGCACTCCGAATAAAAAAGATACTGCCAACCAGTATCTTTCTCATTTTTGTGAATTAATTATACCACAGATAATGTCTACAGTCAAGGTAATCATATTAAAAGCAATTAAAATATAAAAATATTTTTGACAAATTACAACAACATGAAATTAATTTATACAAATAACACATATATGTCTACATAACATTTGACAATGACAGATACTTTTGATAAAATAAAACAACATTATGAACATAATACAAAAATTGAGGAGGAGTTATGAGAGCGAGAGATTTTAGAGAGCAAGGGCGAGCCAGTCTAAAAGGTAATTGGGGAGTGTCACTAGGTGTTTGTTTGATCACCAGTATAATAATAGCACTAACATCAATGATTCCACTGCTTGGATTATTTGTAACAGGACCACTTGCCTTGGGGCTATCAATATTTTTTATCAACTTACATCGTACAAAGAATGCGGATTTCGGTGATGTCTTTAACGGATTTGGTCAGTTCATCAAGGCATTTTGTGGGTATTTTTTGCAAATATTCTGGATAATATGTTGGACCCTTTTATTAATAATTCCAGGGATAATTAAATCATATTCTTATGCAATGTACACTTATATCATGGCAGACAATCCAAATCTAACCGCTACAGAATGTATAACGCAATCTAGACAAATTATGAAAGGCAACAAGTGGAGATTATTTTGCCTACAATTAAGTTTTTTAGGTTGGGCAATATTATGCGTACTTTCTTTGGGAATAGGTTTTTTGTGGTTGGTACCTTACATGAGAGCATCAACTGCCGCCTTTTATGAATCAATAAAAAGTGGTCAAACAACACAAACATCTGCAACACCAATACAACCAATAAATACCACCAATGTAGACAACAATTCTACAGGTCAAGATAATACAGCGATATTACCTCAAGCAAAACCTGAAGCACAAGATACAGAACAATCAATGACCAAATAAATATTCACGTTACAAGGAGCATATAATATGCTCCTTTTTAATCAATACTCCCCTATTAAAAGTAAATTACTTTTTATACAAAAATAATATAAAAAAATATTAATTTTTGTAAAATATGTAAAATTTTTTGAAATTTACTCTTGACAACTGCATATAATATGACTATAATGAAATTGTATCTCATTTGAGGAGATATGTTTCATTGTACATCGCGGGGTAGAGCAGTTCGGTAGCTCGTTGGGCTCATAACCCAAAGGTCGTAGGTTCAAATCCTTCCCCCGCTACCATTCAAAAAGCCCTAGTTATAGGGCTTTTTTGTTTTAATATTTTTCTGTACCACACTAAAAACAGTGCCAAAAACTCCAAAAGTGTGCAAAAAGTGTGCATAGTAAATTAAAAACACACTGCTATTCTAGAAGTATTCTTTATCTAATTAAATCTTATCTTTTTGTGTCTTAATTCGCTCACCTCTCACTGAGTAAGTTGATAGATAATATCTAAAATGTTTTATTAGTAATGATATTGTATTTATTTCACCACCAGATAGTAGCAATAATATTACTATATTTAATATGCAAGCTAATTATAATAACTTGTCTGTAGAGATATTAGACATTACACAGATAATAGTTAATGATACGGGTACAGATGTAGATATAGATGGTAGTATAGATATTTCTGGTGGAGTAGATTTATCTTAAGTTTTTAAAATAAAAAATGCCACTAATTAGTGGCATTATAGAAGTCTACGTTAACAAGGGACAAACGTTCTTCTTTGTCAACACGCATTTGCTGTTGCTTCCCCTTACAGGGGCTGGTGTCCATTACTATGTTAACATAAGGAGTATTATTATGTCAACTGTATAGTTTAAATAATAAAGAAGTAAGACTTGTTGATGAGTAGACGATAGTCTTCTTGGTAATGGGCAAATTTACAGCTAGATAGTTAAAAATATATTTATTGATGCCCAATATTATTTATTACTGCATCAAATAGTGTTAACTCACCACCCCTTGCGGGGTGAGACGTTAAGTATAATATCCAGGCTAATTGGCAACAAGTTTCAATTCACTCACCCCTTGCGGGGTGAGACGCACACAACAGGCGAAACAATCGAAACGTTTTTCGTTTCAATTC
>CALWPF010000025.1 GCA_944383355.1 uncultured Clostridia bacterium | reverse complement strand
TCTTTCCGCTAAATCACGAGTAAGTTCAACGTGTTGCTGTTGGTCTTTTCCGACAGGCACTATGCTAGTGTTGTAAAGCAAGATATCCGCAACCATAAGAGTTGGATAAACAAAAAGCCCGGTGTCAACACCTTCTTTTCTCTGTGACTGTGATTTGTGTTTAAACTGTGTCATTCGACTGAGCTCACCCATCTTGGCCTGAAAAGTCATAATAAAGCCAAGAGTCCCGTGTTGTAACACTTCACTTTGCTTAAACACAATTGTTTTGATAGGCTCAATTCCACAAGCAAATGCTAAGTTTTTGTGGATTCTGCGGACTTGTGATAGCGTGCAAATCTGCGATAAATATATAACTTTTGTAAGTATCCTGCCTATCAACAAAGTTTTTTATTGCTCCTAAATAATTTCCAAGAGTTATACTCCCACTTGGTCTAACTCCTATTAACATAAGTTTTTGTTTCATAATATAATCTCCTTTTTTTGATAACAAAAATCCCGTTGATTGTTCTTCTACAAAACATACCAACGGGATACTTTAGGATTATATAAGATTATATTTAAAAATTATCTAATCCATTTATATGTTTTGTGACGCAAAAACAAGCATTCACAAAACCTTTTGCGAACGCTTTTATTTTTTACGCCACCAAATAAATGAACTAAACATAATTACTCCTCTAATTAAGATATTTTTATTATATCCTCATTATTTCAAAAAGTCAATAATTTTTCAAAATCCATTTTCTCTTTGTGAAGTGTTGGCTATCTTTGAGGTCAAAATAGTTAAATTTAACTTAAAGTAAATAATTGGTATATTTTTTTATTATTTTATGTTATAATCCAATTATTAAATAAGTTGGAGAAAAATAACTATTAGTTATGAATAATAAAAATACTACATCTCAAATAAATTATAATAGCAATTCCACTCATAATAACGAAAACGACTTTACTAGTACAAAAGATGGTAATGTGGATACTGATGCTAATCAAATTGGACAACCAATCAATATACTGATATGCTATTTTTCTGGAACTAACAATACCAAAAAAATAGTAGATTTATATGTCAAGTATTTTAAAACAAATAATTGTAATATTGACATACATAACATAGAAAAAGGTAATTTTGACGGTGACTTGAACCAATACAATTTGTTAGGCATAGCATATCCAATTCATGCATTTAACGCTCCAGAAATCGTAGTAAATTTTGTAAAAACTATAAAAAAACAATCAAACAAAACTCCATTGTTCATAATTAAAACATCAGGAGAGCCTTTGGCTATAAATAATATCTCTTCTATCAAAATACGAAAAATATTAAAAAGAAAAAATTTTGAGCTGACAAACGAATACCATTATATTATGCCCTACAATATTTTATTTAGGCATTCGGATAATATGGTATACAAAATGTGGAATACTGCTCAAAACCTGGTCCCTATACACTGTTATGAGATTTTGAAAAACATTAATTCAAAATTAAAATACATATTTGCGGGTAGTGCTGTCGCTTGGGTATTTAGGATTCAACACTGGGGTGGCCATTTTAATGGAAAAAAATATAAAGTAAGTGACAAATGCATTAAATGTCAAAAGTGCATCAACTCCTGCCCTACTCACAATATTACCATAAAAGATGGCGAGTTTCATTTTGGTAACAAATGTATCATGTGTATGCGATGTTCATTCTTTTGCCCATCTAATGCAATAAAGATTGGATTATTTAATAATTGGAAAGTAAATGGCGAATATAATTTTGATAATTTTAATATAGAGGAAGAAGATTTACATAAAAATTTCTGTAAAAAATCTTACAAAAAATACTTTGAAAAAAGTGAAGCAAAAATAAAAAGTTTTAATGAGATGCTCAACTCAAACAAAAAGGACAGTAATTAATCATCATTACTGTCCTTTTTGTTAACACAATTACATTAATGAGCTGTCAAATTCTCTAATATGTGAATTTGGTCGTCATCTATATTTTGGATACCTACATTGTTGTACTGCTCAGTACCATTATAATTACTACCACCTGTGATGATTTTGTGATGAGATTGACAATAATTTAGTAAATAATCAATATCCTCTGATGAATGCACAGGGTGGTACACCTCTACACCATCTACATTATATTCGTCAGCAATATTTAATAATTGCGCTATCTCTATCTTGCCCTTGTGTCTAAAAGGATGAGCGAGCACCACAAAGCCACCTGCTGAGTGAATAAAATCTACTACCTTGTCTATGCTTGGAAATACTTTACCCAAGTCAACATATAGAGGAAAATCTTTGTTTGACGTACTCAAACTATAAAAATCAGATAGTTTGGTGATATTATATTTATCAAACAATTCTTTATTTTGCTCAAATTTAGATAAATTTTCGTAAACAAATTTATGCCCAAACTCCGACTTGCCATTGAACTGCGCAGAATAATCAAATTTTAACCCAGCTTGCTCTACTTTGTCTATTAGCAAATCTTTTATTTTCGTCTGTCGCATATCAAGCGTGCCATACGTATCATAACTCCATTCAAAAGTTTTAAACACATCAAAATCATAAGCTAATAACTCAAATACTAAGCCATCATAAAATACATCACACTCCATACCAGGTATCATAGTACCAGTATAAATGCGAGATATATCATAAATCTTGCTAACTAGGTGGAATATACAGGTATCAAAATCAGTTATAGATGCCCTCTCAATTCCAGCTTGTTGTAATTTTTGCAACACCTTTTCATAATTACAATCATTTGAGGCACTTGCAGAAAAATTAGTCCTGACATGCAAATCATTTTTCATAAAAAACTCCTAACAAACATTATCTATAATATATTACCACAAAATTATTTATTATCCAAATGTATTAATAAAATAACTACAATAATACTTTAACCAAGTCAAAATAAATTAATGAATTTTGTAATGGTAAAAATGATTGTTTTAATATGCCCAACAACTGCCCTGCAAACCGAACACACAATATTGCTGTCTAAGAGTACAAAGCAAAATTATCCATACAGACCAAATACAAATTACTCATAACAATAACTGTGTAACAACTATCCTTGTTGCTACCCAATTTACCTCAACCAAAATCCTAAAAAAGAATAAAAGATGTTCCTAAAATTATTCTTTTGGCAGAAATTAGCAATATTACTCACCGAAACTCCAGTATTGACAAAATACTGAGTTTTTGCTAAAATCATAGCAAGGTAGGATTGTAAATATGGAAGAAAGTAAAAATACAAATTTTTATAAAGATATCTATGTAGGCAAATATGGAGATAGAGATGAGATTGCAAACCAAGCTGGGTATATTTTGGAATTATGCGAGGCACAAAGTAGCTTGTTAACTACACTAGACAAAAATACTTGGAAACAAATCGAAAAGGAATTGCTAATACTCCAAGGCGATGTACCAAGAGATGTAGATCAAGATTTGCTGGAAGAAATCGCAGAAACAAAATATACATTATATAGTGCAAAAAAATATTTTATTTCCAAAAAAACAAAAGAAGCAGAAAAAAACCACTTGCAAGAACTTCAAAGAAAATTATAGATAATTAATAATTATGCATTTTAAACAAATAATAAATTAATTTAATTAAAACAAAAAGGGACTTTTTTATAAAGTCCTTTTTTAACACATATTAAGAATTAACTAATCTTTACCGCTCCATTATCGCATTTGTTGCCCCAAGCATCTATCAACTTGTTATCCTTGTAAACGCACACAATTTCACAATGGTTAGCGCATTTTTGGCAGTCAAAACCAATAGTCTTAAAGTTTGTGTCAATTATATCAAACGAAAAATCTTTTTCGATATTTGACCTCTTTGCTAATACCGCTACTCCAAACGCTCCCATCAAATGTCCATTGGGATCAACTATTACCTCGTGCCCTACAGCATCTTCAAAAGCCTTTTTTACTCCAACATTTTTGCTCACCCCGCCCTGAAAAACTATAGGTGGTGTAAACTTTTTACCTTTACCAATATTATTTAGATAATTTGTCACTACAGCCTTACATAGCCCTGCTATTATATCCTCTTTGCTATGTCCAATCTGAGCCTTGTGGACCAGGTCACTCTCCGCAAATACTGTACACCTTGCAGCAATGTTTGTTGGGTGTTTTGATCTAAGCGCTATCTCACCAAATTCCTCAACGGAAACACCCAATCTATGTGCCTGAGACGACAAAAATGAGCCCGTACCTACTGCACATAACGTATTCATTGCATAATCAACCACATAACCATTCTCTATCAGTATTATTTTTGAATCTTGCCCACCAATCTCAAAAATAGTATTGACATCTGGATGAAGTGTGGTCGTACCTATGGCATGAGCTGTTATCTCATTTTTTACTACGCTCGCATTTGTCATGACACCAATTAATTTCCTAGCACTTCCCGTGGTACCAACAGATACAATATTGACATCTTTTCCCTGCAACTGTGTCTCCAATACTTTGAGTAGCCTCTTTACCGCCCCCATAGGGTCACCCTCTGTATACAAATATTCACTTGCAATAATATTATTATCCTCATCAATAACAACACCTTTTGTTGATATTGAACCTATATCTATACCTAAATAACCTTTCATATCTATTACCTACTCTTTTTTTGCATTTAACATATCATAAAACGCCTCTAGTCTTGTCTCAATACCTGCAGTAGCGTCTTGAGCATCAATCGTGAGAGTAATTATAGGTATATCCTTGTATGTTCTTATTATCATTTCATTACACATACTATCTGGCCCGCAAGGATATGTTGTAATGAGTACTATGCCATCAACCTTGTCTCTATATAATTCAATTGCGCCCAGCAAGTGCCTATTGTATGACCACGGCATTGTCTTTGATACTTGCAAAGAGGCATTGTAACATTTTTTTGCATCAAAATACTCAGCAATTATAGGTTCGACATTCAACTTTTTTAACATATTGATAATAGGTTCGCCAACATACTTATCTCCTACATTATAGGCATGTGCAGATACCAGTACTTTTAGTTTGTTTGTAGTATTCATTATATCTTCTTGGCGCTCTGTCCTAAAAAATTCATAATACAATTGTGTTTGTTTTGCTAGCCTATAAGCGTATTTACCCAGAGACCTTTTTATTTTTAGATATTTACAAAGCTTCTTAAAAGCCTTTGGCTCTTTGTATTTTTTGCCACTATCCTCATTATAAAATAGGATTTTTAAATCATCTTTCCTAAAGGCATTTTTTATCAAATCAAACTGCGCCCTAAAATTTAGACAGGTTTCAGTATTTTGGGCGGTCTTTATAACTGGAATAAAAACATAATCGCATTTATCTTTTAGATAGTCTACATGACCCAAAAAAATTTTGATAGGCAAACAAGTCTCATCTATCGCATATTTGGAGCCATTCTCTATAATCTCTTTATTTGTCTCTGGGCTAATTATATATTCAATGCCCAATTCATCAAAAAATTTTGTCCACAATTTTTCGTTTTTGTAAAACAAAAGCGCTCTAGGTATACCAACTTTCATCTAATTTTGTCCTTTTTGAATTTAATCTATATAAAAAAGAATTTTTATAAACATAATATCTCACATCTTATTCACTGGTAGTTATCTTTTTTAATTTTTGATTTACTTTCTCGAGCCCAGAATACAGTACCGCTCTCTCAGTGTCACTAAAGTCTGCATTCGCTTTTTCAATAATTTCATTTACTTTAGATGATATATATTGGGCTATTTTTTTACCTTTTATAGTCAAAGATATGGATTTTTTATATTTAGTATCAGCACTGGTATCTTTTTGAACATAATCATGCTGAGTCAAATATTCGATTTTCCTACATATAGCCGACTTATTTTCGTCACACACCTCACACAATCTCATTTGCGACATGGGACCCAACTTGTACAAGTAATATAAACAAGATAAATAACAACTCTTTAGTCCAATTGATTTCATATTTTTATCTTTTATCTTGTTAATATATCGTTGAATATTAGTGATAAGACTTGTGAACAAAGAAAAAATGTCATCAATTTTTATACCAGACTTCATCATCCCCTCCAGTAATAAAATTATCTATAACATAATTTTTGTTGCTCTGTCAACAATTTTGTGTAAATAAACCAAATATAATATTTTATCTGTATCAAGATAATAACAGCCCCTTAAAAATTTAAAATAAAATAAAAAAGTATCATGTGTCACACAATACTTTTTACTTTTAGATTATTTTTTATCATCTTTATTTGATGCGTTTTTTGTATTTTTTTTGGTAGCATCTTGTGCTCCATCAGGAAGGTTTAATGACTCTTTTAGACTAGCAAGTAAACTAGTCAAATTAGCAAGCTCAGTAGGAACTATCAATTTTGTTGATTGTCCGTCTGCGATTTGTGCCATAGCCTCATACCCCTTGAGGGTCAAGTATGCAGCATCAGGCTTTGCATCAATAATCAACTTGATAGCATCGGCTGTACCTTCTGCCTCTTTTATGAGGGCTAGACGCTTTGCCTCTGCTCGCAAAACCTCTGCCTCTTTTTCTCCCTCAGCAACCAAAATATTACTGCGTTTCTCACCCTCTGCAATCAATATTGCCTCTCTACGCTCACGTTCAGCACGCATCTGCTTTTCCATAGCTTGTTGAATATCTCTTGGCGGTAAAATATTTTTTAATTCTACACGATTAATCTTGATGCCCCAGGCATCTGTTGCCTCATCTAGCACCAATCTCATCTTTGTATTAATTGTATCACGAGATGTCAATGTCCCGTCCAACTCCAACTCACCTACTAAGTTACGCAATGTTGTCGCTGTCAAATTCTCAATTGCATTAATTGGTTGCTCAACTCCATAAGTATAGAGTTTTGGATCTGTTACTTGATAATAAACTACAGTATCTATCTGCATGGTCACATTATCTTTGGTGATAACTGGCTGTGGCTTAAAATCTTTTACCTGTTCTTTTAGACTAATTGGCTTGCCCGCTGGTCTATCAAAGAAAGGTATGATAAAACGAATACCAGTCTCTAATGTACGTTTGTATTTCCCCAATCTCTCTATTACTACAGCAGTAGATTGACGAACAATTTTGATACTGAATGCGAATATAGTAATGAAAACCAATGCTATTACCACAATCGCAATTATTCCTCCAGTTGACATATATTAACTCCTTTTAAAGATTTTATTAAAATGATACCTATCTCGCTAAAAAAAGCAAGATTGTCACAAAAATTACTATTTAGTATCAGTTTTTTTGGTTTTTGTAGATTTTTTTGCAGTCGTAGTAGCCTTTTGTCGCTTTGGTGAATTAGTCTCTTTAGCAACCTCAACGCTAGACTCAGAGATGTTATCTACGGGCTCTGCAGAGACTAACTCCACGGCTTGTGCACCTTCCTGCTCAGTAGTCACACTCACAGCATTTGCAGTAGTCTCAGCATCAAGCTTTTGCACGATAAGTTTATTACCCTGCACCGCTACTACACGCACCTTATTTCCTACCTCTATGTTGGTACTATCTTGTGCAACTGCAGTCCATATCACGTCATTTACTTTTACTTCGCCAGCCTCATCAACATTAATGCCCTTTAACAATTTAACCTCTTTGCCGACCAATGAGTCTACATTGGTTTTTTCGTCAGTGCCTTTTAACAAAAATTTCATACATAGCTTACGGCAAGATAGCAAGAGTACGATGGTTACCACTAGACAAACAATTAATTGTATCTCCCAACCTACTCCACAGAAATAGAGAATCAATGCTACCAGACCACCGCCCACAAACCAGATAGAAACCATCTGCATAGTAGCAAACTCCACTATCGCACTAATACAAATAACGGCAACCCAAATCCACAGCCAAACTGTAACGTCCATTATTGCACCCTCCTTTTTGAATTATTGCATAAAAGAAAAACTACATCTATATATGCTATTAGTATAGATTATATCACACTTTGAGCGAAACTACAATTGTATATAGCAATATTACTACTAATATTTTATATAATTATTTTATATAATGGGTAACTTGACGCAAATTACTAGAAATATGGTTACAAGAGGTAAAAAGAACTTATTTAAATATGCAACTGAGCAAATACTCTAACCCCAAAATATTAATTAAAATAAACTCTGCCCTCATACAAAAGATTGCACAATACAAATATGTTTGACAACAAAAATAATACTTGCTAAACTAGATATGAGTAGATTTTGTAATTTTATCTACAAAATTCAAAAAAATAATAACTTTTCAAAATATTACATTAGGAGGAATATAAATGTCTAAGTTAACTTTTTATAGATGCACCCACTGTGGTAACATTTGCATAAAACTAGTCAACAGTGGTGTGCCTGTAGTTTGTTGTGGTGAACCTATGCAAGAGTTGGTATCAAACACAAGTGATGGCGCTAACGAAAAACATTTACCTATCATCAATCAAGATGGGAGCATAGTAACTGTGCAAGTAGGGTCCACACCTCACCCAATGACAACAGAGCACTACATACAGTTTATAGTTTTGGAAACAAACCTTAGCTATACTATTAGATACCTCAATCCAAATGATGCGCCAAAAGCAATCTTTACATTGGCACCTAATGAGCAAGTAATATCTGCTTACTCATATTGCAATCTACACAGCTTATGGCAAACTACATTAATTTAGTGATTTATTAATTGTAGATTTTATTTTTTACCAACAAAAAAGACTTTGTTAAAAAACAAAGTCTTTTTTATACTCGTTGCACAATAAGTTATACAATAAATTATCTGATAATACTCTCAATACTAACTAAAATATAAACCAGTATCAAGAGGAGAAATAGACATAAAGTAATAAAAACTGATATAAAGTACACAATTTTTAGGTACTATGCACTCTTTTTTGTAAAATCTGTACCACAATATGGGCAATGCCACCTATCACCTAAATCTTGCATTTTACCACCACAGTTGCCACATTTACTGGGTTGCTCTATTCGCTTTGGCGCCTGCTTATTGTTTGGAGTGAGCAAATTACCATCGTACAAAAAGCCGGTTATATACTGCTTATTAATCGCGTTGGTAACAATAGCCTTTGCATCACGCTCACTAATCTGCAACTGCATAGAAATTTCCTTATTGGATAACAAGTGCTCGTTGTTAATAGCATCTACCACACGCCTCATTCTACGCAATTCACCGTATTTAATCCAAAGTAAAGGCATGCCATAAAAACCAAATACCACAAAGACTATTCCTAGTGCCATTAATGGCCAAATCTTACCCGCAAAAAGCACTATCATAGGTATACCCACAACAAATAATACTGAGGCTATCAAGGATATCCAAAAATATTTATTTACATCTTTACTTATCTTACTCATATTTATATTATAATATTTATTAAAAAAAAAGTAAACAAAATTACTTAAATTAAAGATGTAAACAAGTAAAATTAAATAAATGCTATTTAAACATAGCAAGGCATACTATAAAAATTAAAATTATCTAATAAAATGTGTCTTTGCATCATATTCCAAGTCTGGCGGTAACAAATTGGAATTTTTCCCGATCTCCAAACACTTCATTACCCAAACCATATTTTTGGCAAGATTGCGCATGGTTTGCATACCCTCCGCATCACCTTGACTCTCACCAGGAGTTCGCCCAAATACAACATTCCAGTATGTAGAGCCTGGAATAATTACATTAGACATTAATAGATATTTATTGAGGTTGTCGAGAGCAAAAGTTGTTCCTGCGCGCCTAGCTATAGATACAACCGCCCCCACCTTGTGCGCAAAAACTTTTTTATTAGCATAAAACATTCTATCCATAATAGATTGTAATCTACCACTAGCGTGAGCAAAATATACTGGAGTCCCAAAGATAAAGCCATCTGCTTTTTCCATTTTCCCCAACCACTCATTAGCAATATCATCATTAAAAACGCATCTACCTTTGCCTACACAGCCACCACAAGCGATACAATCTCTAATCGGTTTATTACCTATACACAACAATTCCGTCTCTATGCCCTCATTATTGAGGATTTTTTCTATCTCGTGTAGTGCATAGTACGTATTACCTTGTTCATTCATACTTCCATTAAATAAAATTACCTTCATATTTTTCCTCCTCCATTGATTTAGTATTTTTATCATTATTTTAAATTAAAAAGTAAGTTTTGCCCACAATAAAATTAGCACAAACAACTCAATTTATGATACAACATTGCAACTTTGCATGTCAATAAAACACAAGACTAACCGACATCATTTTTATCGCTATTTATTGATAATTTTAATTCCTTTCTAAAAGCATCAAGTTTCAAAGAAAAATCATCATTTTCCTTGATAAAATCTAATAAATATTGGCTAGTAATATAAAACTGTTCACCACTATCCCGATTTTTTGTGCATAATAGTTGCTTGTTATCTTTGCTAGTAATCCTGTAACTGTGTAGTATACGATTCCGTTTTTTTGTCAGTTCTCTATATTGTTGACAAATTGCAATATCAATACTGCCAATGTTTTTGTTGATATCTCTCTGCAACTGTTCCGCAGATTTATCAATGAGTCTACTCCAGCTACACCCACTATCCAATAATAAAATTATTTCTATTATCAACCCAGTATTTGAATTAAAAACACATACCGCAGTCCCCAATAACTCTCTATAATCTCTATCAGGCAAAGATTGCCTCGTGTATGACTCATACATATATAGCCTCCAAAACTATCTCACAATCATAATGTATTCTCAAATATAATAATTACGCAACAAGAAAAAACGCAAGTCTTGTAGTCCACTAGCGTTTTTTGTAAAATATAAAAAAATCAATAAAAATATTTTGATTACGCACCATCAGTTAATTTTAATAAAGACCTTAATGCTATCAAATCTTCCCCACTTATATTCGATTTTTTTACTATAAAAACATTAAATTTATTGATATAAATAAAAATATACTCGTCTTTTTCTCTAATCTTATAGATATCTCTATAATAAACCTTTTGCGTACCCACGATATCGCCATTCCTACTACTCGTCACATTAAAATAGTCCGTGTCAAAATCGTACTCACTGGTGAATTGGTTGACGGCTACTGCCTTGATATTTTTGTTAATGGTAATTACATAAATCAAGCCAATAGTAAATGGGATACAAAATATTAACAAAATATCTATATAAGAATTATTAATAAATGTACTCAAGATTACATAAGCAACTATACCTAGAGCACCTATTACTAGAGCGATAATAGACGCTATCATTGTATTATTTGACAATGCTTTTTGAGCTTTTGCATCAATCACTGTACTAACTTTTAACATAAATTCACCCCCATCAAACTCTTAACTACCAAATCAAAAAATAAATATTCTAACTGTCATATTACAATAGGTCAACACCAGCAACAAATGCCAACATAATATTTGTATATTTGTACAATATCATAATTTTATTTAATCGGTGGCTAAGCATGGGTGCATTTTTTTCATATCGCTAACTGTTTTATAAAAAAGCGTCTCATTAAAATCGATTCGCATTATCGCTTTTTCTTGCAATGCCAAATAAATAATCTCACCATCTCTTTTTATAAATTTATACAATGCCTCAATGAACCCATCGGCTCTTTTAAAAATATAACCAAATTCCACTGTTAAATATGGTAAATCATTTTTGGTCAAATAATTAAGATTAATACAATAGGCAACACTGGAATCTAATAAGCGTATTCGCAAATCGTTATCGCCCATTAAATTTATCTCCCGTCTTTCCTCACCCATATTTTTAATCCCTCTATTATTTTTATAGGTCTTTAATATATTGATATCAAAATAAAACTCAATTTGGCGGGGGGCTTTTCGATGGAATTTTTTATGAATTTTTGAATAGTTTGTTTGTTAAAAATTTTTGTAGAATAAAAT
>CALWPF010000024.1 GCA_944383355.1 uncultured Clostridia bacterium | reverse complement strand
AATCACTATACAAACCTCCACCTATGTAATTGTAATAAACACTGTCTGGAGGGCTCTCGTCCAAAAATGCAGGCTGACTACTATTGGTAAGCCATAGTGTAGCAATAATGTCATCATTAATATCCTTGGATAGATAAGTTACATACCACTTGAGCCCACCCAATGTTACTACTATACTATCTCCTGCGTCTTTTGCAGAGTAATATATATTATTATATACTCCGCTAGATAATGCCACATTGGATAAGTCGTCAGCACTTACACTGGAATCTGCCAAACGATCCAACTTGAGGACATCGCCCGAAGTAGTCCCAGTCAAGTATTTTAGCAATATGCCCACATTGGTCTCGTCAAAGTTGGCACCTTCACTATCCCATAATTCCTCTACCGTAACATTGGGAGCTATATATGTCATAGCCTTTGTTAGATTAAAATGCAATGCAGGACGCACGCCTTGGGTATTGGTTGATATTCCTCGTGATGCTCCACCATTTGCTATACTAAAAAACAAATCATATGCATTTATACTTCGCCCAGACCTAGTCCATGCATATGCTTCCACAGAATTAGACGAAACATTGTTTGACCCTGCAGATGCACTACTCACAACAGTGCTGCTACCATCATAACTACTGCGCTCTTCTTGACTCAACCCCCATAGACCTGTATGCGAACTATTAACTCCCATCTCAGCGGTACTGGGTAACCATATATAATCATCCCCCCACAATGAATAATAATTTTTGCCAGAATAATCAAAATCACTACGCCAATTAGCACCTAACGTCAATGACTCATTATTTAAATAATATGTAAAACCAGCATATTTTATGGTATCCTGTCTATCCACTTGCCAACTCATATGTTTTGGCGTGACTAAATAATCGGTCAAGCCACTACCACCCTCTGCTCTAGTCATAGTAAACTCAGCAAAAACATTATTGCTATCCTTTGGCTGTGCACTAGACAATGTGGAGTTACTAGTAGCATACTGCCCTCCGTTATTTAATGTGACTACCCTAATATAACTAGTACTGTACATATTGCTTGGATATGTACCCACCGTACTACTAGACCAGTCAGCAGACCAATCACTATATAACCCCGTACCCACGCTAGTAGTAATAAAACCATACATCTCGCCCTCTGTCTGGCTACGCCCAACAAAAGCATCTTGGATATAGTTACTCAACAACAGTGTAGCCACCTTGTCACCATTATCTGATACAGATAAATAACTCACTATCCAATCCAAGTTGCCTAAACGCACTACTATGCTTTGCCCAGCATCTTTATCACCATATGTATAATTACGTATATCAGTAGCAGTTTTTGGAGTACTGAGATCCAAGCTATTAATCGTCCCCTCACTCGATAAATAACTCAGCAAATTACTAACATTGTCAATATTTATTGTATCAGTGCTTGAGTCCCACAACTCATCTACCTTAACAAAACTGCTAATAGTAGTAGTTGTGGAAAATGAGTTTACAACACCAAAACCAAGCAAATTGGAGCCACAAAAAACAAAGGTAATGCAAAACAGCACTAGCATAAAACATTGACTATACCCGTTTACTTTAGTGTATCCCCTTAACATTCTTACTCCAATTGGTTGTATTGTTATTTTTGAATCATTTTGTATTGAATAATCGAATCTACAATATCTATCTATTATTAATATAACAAATAAAATATAAAATAACAAACAAAAAGGCAAAAATAGTAAAATTGCACCGTGCCGCATCATAAAGGAATCCAAAAGTCACTTATTTGTTTGCCTTTATATTGAAACTTTTTGCGTTTACAACGAAACTACACATTGTTAATCGCAAATTAAAACTAAGCCCCCTAGATTTATCTATGTGTATTTTTGTTTATAATGTTATTTTGTTACAATTATTACTTTTTTTCTGAATCACTTAGAGTCTTTTCGTTATCGTCAGTAAAAATTGCAACTTCATTATCTTTATTTAGTGTTATATTTCCTGCATTTTGTTTTTTAGATTTTTTACGAATTTTTTCTCCTCTTTTTAACTTTAGATCTTCTCGATTGTATCCGCCATAAATATACCAATCCTGCATTATTTTATCAATGTCTAATTTGTTTTCATTGCCTACTTCTTGCATATTTTCATCAATATACTTTAGCATTTTGATTACTTGCTTTTTGTTGTAGTAGTTTATGCAGATTCGTCGCTTCTTTTTAACATTTTGTAGCGTGAATTCCAAATATTTCTTTGGCATCGAAGATGACACCCACGCAAGTTGTATACTTTGGTTTTTAGAATTTTTCTCACTTGCAATAATCGCAATTGATTGAATGTCCTTGTAATTTACTGTGCATTTATACTGAATTTTTTCAAATTTTGGCAATCCATCTCCAAATGTGATAATATCGTTTTGTCTCAAATGAATCTTTACGCATAGTAAATATCGTATTGAACTATATAAAAGGAAAATTATACCTAAAACAATTATGGGCGCATCTCTACTATCTACACCAGGTACTTCGCCCATCAACCACGCTATAAATGCATAGACCACCGCAACAGTTAATGCCCACAGAAATAAATTTACTAAAGCAAATCCAACTGACAGCGGGATAAAAATCCGTTTTTTCATATAAAATCCTTTTAAATCTTAAACAAATTACTACTAATACCAACTAGTAAAATGATAAATATAAAATCTAAGCAACTTAACCAAAAGTTTTTATTAAAATTCTTATACTAATATGACTCCTGAGTTTTTTACAAACTTATTTTGATATACCACCCTACTATAATCTAAAAATAGTTACGCCAACAAATAAGCCATTGACTCTCCGTGTTTGTCACACTTATGTTAATAAATTATATCAAAAAACTGATTGTAGATGCAATATAATTACCAGTATAGATAAAATTTGTATGACAGCAAACTGCGTGTCCATGTAAGTGATTATATGTTTTTAAGAAATCAAATAAATGTAACATAATGCGTAACTAAATAATTCTTTATGCCAACACCCCACTACAATCAACCACTAGTATCTATCAAATAAGCAAATTCGCAACAAAAACCGCTACCATACTTAGGTAGCGGTACAAATATTTAACTAGATTCAAAAAATCAAATAATGATTCGTACTCTTTGATACATTAATAAAGTTATCAACAATAAATTTAGCATGCATACTCAATAACACAAAAGGAAAAACAATCTATCCATTATATCAATTTTATGCTTTTTCGTACACAATACTCTTTGGGATTTCATCATTTAATTCAATATAACTAAAACAATGATACTTTATTTCACTGTAAGTTTTGTATAATAAACTGTATTAAAATCTTTTATCAAACTACATTATCTTGTTTACTTGGCAATTCGTCTGCCTTGCAAGTAACAATGTCAGCCTGTGCATCAATTGCTACTTTCGCACCACACTCCGGTGTTGATAATTCTCCATCCATAGTGTCCCTATCATCATCTTTGATAGACTCTGTGTTATTAGCCGTATCCTCTACAACAGTAGAATCATTTTTATCCATATTTGCATCAGCGGCAGGGTTTGACAATATCCCCAACACTACAAAAATACCTAATACAGAATTTATAACTGACATATACTGCTCCTCATTGATAACCAAGCCAAGTGGCTCGCCTATCGCCTGTATAAGCAACAAAACAGCACTGGCGATAGCCAACCAAAACCTATAAGTTTTGATTTGTGATTTTATATTCCAACTCATACTCGTGCCTCCTTTTTGACAACAAACATACGCTTGCATTTGTCTAGGTCACGCACAATACCTGTGATATTCACATCTATATTTTTTAGCACACCCAGAGAATTTGCTAAGCGCTCTATAATTGCTTGATATTTTTGCTCACGTATATTATTGGAACGAATTTGGTAAAACAAAAGTAATACAAATAGTACTGCCCACAACCCATTACCAAGAGCCAAATCCAAAACTTGCTCTAGCACCCTAATAGTCTCTCAACCATATAGATATAATACTCAGCCAATCCCCAAGAGCCTCTGCAATCTCTGGATCTCTAACAATTGCTTGGGCCTCAGTTTTTGGCAAAGTCTTGAGAATGTTAAAAGTCTCAATAGCGATATCTCTCTCCATTGAATCTTCCAAATTCTTGATAACGGTTGCATTATCCTTGTCAAACTGCTCTTGTATCTCTTGCTTTCGCTTGTCTATTGCTGCATTATAATCAGCGATCTCTGCCTCAATGTTAGCAGATTGTTTTTTTAGATTATTAATCTCAGTATTAAGTTTGCTAGCATAAGATATATCAAACTTTTCCAAAGCCAATTCTTTTTCTGTCTCTATTATATTCTGCTTGAGAGTCAGTGAGTCTAAAGCACTTTGATAATCTGATTTTAGCTTTTGAATGTTTTCTATCCTTTCATCTTCGATATTATCCACATTATTTGCCACAATGCTACTACGCTCAATACCCTGACTGATTGCTTTTTGTTGCAAAGACTCGGTATTAGCACGGGCATTATAATTTGATTTTTCTATTCCACTAACTAATGCGGTTTCATTATCATCTAAATTTGCTTGCAAATCTTTTTTGTCACTCTCATAATCCAATAAAATTTTATCTATACTACTTTGCTTATAGTCTTCCAAATTTTTGTTTGCTGTAGCCTCCAACTCGCTCTGTGTAGGTGCAGTATACTCCTTGTATACCAGGTCATCATATTGACTCCAATCAACTGTCGGACGTTGCGATTGATAACTCGTTTTTATAGAATTGATTTTATCTTTTATTTTGTCAATATTTGTAGTGTCCGAGGCAGTCACACTTTTTGCTTGAGTAGCAATATTACCAATCTTTGAATCATCGTCATTATTTGTCAAGCTCAACACTTTGTTTTGCGCCATATATGCACCCCCGTTTTTTAAATAATTGTCATATTGATACCTTTTGCTTAATTTTGATGATAATAGACTTACGGCGTATTCCATCTTAATTTTTCATATTTTAAATTTTGGCAACAGTTTTTACATATGCGTTGCATACTATTCACCATACTATGCAGTGCATAGCACCGCATAAACAAGGCTATACAGGCCATTATGCCTAAAAACTCAAAATAAAATAATCATCAAAATACAATGTCTTTGAGGTATCATCTAGGTCTATTTTCAACTTGAACTCCTGGTCATTAAAGTTAACTACATTAATACACAATGCAATAGAGATACTAGTGTTTGCATAATCCACATCACGTGAGGATAACACTTGGTCACCGCTAACAATTGACACAGTAGCGCTCCCTTTGTCCACAGTTGTCCCCTTGCAATTTAGTATCAAGACTAAACAAGTATTAGGCACAATTCCATCACTCAATTCTAATTGAGTACTAGCATTTATAATTTGTTGTACAGATACATTTTGGCAATTAATCTTTGGTAATTGGTTGGAAATATTTTTTATTTGCAATAGAATATTCCCAACCTGTTCCTCTAGGTCAGCTGCCTTTTTGTAAGCTTCTCTTGCATAATCCATATTTTCACCTCACTACAACACATACATTTGGATAACGGGGTTTGATATATCACATTGCACCTCATCTGTTTCCACATTAAAGCTAAACTTTTTACATCGAATATTGAGTGGTATATCTGTTATTGCCTCACTCCCCTTTATCTCAAACCTATATTTTTTGTTTTCTGTACTTATAGTCAAAAACATATCTTTCTTTGTGTTGATGTAAAAATGCTTTAGCGCTTTTTGATTGCTCGGATACCCCAAGTCACTAAAAGGGCTACACCATACTTTTTTGGTATTGGTGCCTACAATTTTACCATCTCGGGTTAATTCATATAGTTTGTTGGTTGTACCAGTGTTTAGCAATATAACCAATTTACTAAATAAACTAGTTTGAAACGCTCTCATAACACTTATATCCACACCACGCATAATGTTAATCTCGCCATTATTGATGTCAAACTCTATTAGTGCATTATTAACATAATCAGCATTTAACTCACAACCAATTGCCTCGTCGCCAAAGTTTAATCGACAAGCCAAATAATATTTTCCGTCCAAAAACGCTCCTACCGCATTCTCGTTGTCAACTCCATCAAAATACCCATCTAAGTTGCTACAAATTTTTGTCATCTCTACGCCATCAAAATTGTACAGACCATCTCTGCACAGCATTATTATGTTGCTACCACACAAAACAGCACTATTGCTGTATATCTTACCTGTTGACAAATATAAGTTTCTCACAGTAAAGTCAGTTTGCTCGCCCCACGCAGACATTCTGGATATACCATATTCCCTAATTATATATAAGTAATTATTTGACTCAATCAACTTATTTAATTGCCCACGTTCATCTGTAAGCTCTATATATCCACCCTCAAATTCATTTACATTCCAATTCCTTGGATCCAGGTCATCACTAAACCATAGCTGACTCTTATCACCACCCGTAGTAACAAACAATCTACCTGCATATAGCACTGCTGAGGTAATATCAGGGGCGTCTTGATACTCATAAGGTACATTGACCCCGTCCCAAACTGTAAAGCTGTCATTGGTATCAGGGCTACACAGCAGTAGACAATCTGTATCCTCTATTCTATAATTAATTCCAATGGGATTAGCGTTTAATGTAAAATCATTGATAGGATAAAAATTAGTTTCCGAATTTTCTAATACACCAAAATACAAACTACCATCACTAGTATATATCACAATAAATGGCTCAAATTTTTGCAAAGTACGATTGTATCGCCTGAAATGCCATACATTTAGAATTTTTGTAACTCCAGTAGGTGTCACAAAAGATTTTGTAGTACCGTACGTAGTCGGTACAACCAACTCCCTAAGTCCCAAACCATCTCGCAAAGCACCAGAGCTATAACTAAAATTATAACTATTTACAGCATAATTTTGTGGCAATACATTTTGTGATATTTTGGTATTGATACCATTACTAAAATCGCTAACTTGTAAAGTCAAAGTTGATTTTGACAATACAGGCAACTGCTCATCATATATCACTAATACCAACCTCTTTTTTTGATTTTTGCTCCATGTCCCTTCGCATTTGCTACCAAAACTGCACGTTCAAACATATTATCCCAAGCAGTGGCCTCTTGATATAAGCCTTGATAAAGGTAAAATCTAGCCATTACCCCAATAGCCAATAACCTAACACTGCACCTCTCCTCGACAATATCCAAAGTATCGTTATACCCACTAGCAAAAGCAGGCTGATAATGATACTCTACTTTTATTTTTTCTGCATTGGTAGTAAAATACTCTGGAAAGCTCTTAAATGGTAATGCATTGTTTTTTTGATCAAAAACTTTGATAATTTGTAAAACTGGTTTAGAAAATTTAGAAAACTCAAACTGTTTTGTACTTGAGGACAACTCTTCGACCTTTTTTAATGGCATATACATTAACGCCAAGGTTTGGACTACATCATTTAAACAAGTAAGCATTGTAGTTAATTTTTCTTGCTGAGCCTCAGTAGCCGTCTCGGTGCCACCGAGTTCTGTTACCTTTAACAAATCATAATTCCCCAAATACTCACACGCCAACTTTATAACTTCTCTTGCTGTCATTAATAAATACTCCTTTTTGCCTACACCCAACAAGTTTTGTAGGCATCGTCAAAATTTGCATCTTGTTTCCTCATAGCATAATCAAACATTTCTCCAGCTTGCCAACGCACTCGATCACTCAATTGTCTATCCGATTGCCTTTTGATATAGTCATTATGACGCTCAATATCTTGTATCAACCTTTTGATATTGTTACTGTTAGTCTTTTGCAATTTTTGTATAACCCGAGCATCTAGTGCGCCTTCGCAAGTAATGCAAAAAGTATTCGGCTTTTGCTGAGAATTATGTATCTCAAAGCATTTACGCCTCGTATCATAAACTACATAATAATCTCTATCTATTTGCCTTATCCTATTACAAATATCAAATGTGTCATATAAAATCTTGATTTTTGCCATAAATACTCCTAATAATATTGCAAGTAACCTAGACCAGCTGGTTTGTCACATATTAATTCAGCATATTTAACAAGTGTAGCGGTATGTATTGGATAGCCTTCTTTTTGCCTCAAGATCTGTCCTTTATCATTGGTTAACCATTCCCAATCACAAAGTTGATGCAATTTTAATGTAGTAGAATCGATAAAGAAAGAATCATTTTCGTCAATGAATCTATCAGCAACCACAGGAATACCATTAAAGGACAGCGCAGTATATCCACCAGCAAGTGTCAATATATCAGTGTTTACTCTGTTGGTGCTGATAACTGTTTGATATTTTCTTCGCAAAACATAAGACATAGCAATAAAATCCACATTAGCATTCCAATTGGTCGCCAAAGTGTCAACCATTTCTAACATCTTTTCCTCACCAAAACTACTAGAGCTTGCAGTCAACTTAGTTGGCTTTAACCACGCAACATTAGTACGATCCACCCCATATAGTGAAGTGAAGTTGGTTGTATCTATGATAGCACCTAGTCCAGTCAATTCACCGTTACCAGAGCCATAAGCATACATTTCTACAGTATCAACCAAGTCCAAATCCGCTCCGCAAGCCTTTGACAAAGTAACAGTACTATTAGGTATATCCCAATCAACGATGGTGAGATTTGAATACTCATTAGACTTTTCACCATCAACATACAGGTCAACTCTCATACCTACCATCAAATTTTTAAAAGTGTCAACCTCAAACACAGCACTGCCTTCTTCCCAACCAGATAACTCAGCCAGATAACCGTTACCAGTGCCGTATAGCATACGTCCCATGTGGAATTTGCCAGCACTCAATAGCCCCTGCATCTCAGCATCAATCAAATTCACAAAAGCCCCCTCTGAGCTAGCAGAAGCACGAATTGCCTTGTCACTTATTTCTATTTTTCCATACAAATTCTTTAACCCTGATTTTAATAAGGTATATTGAGCGCCATTGCTAACAGGCAAACTTCCCGCCTCTGTACCAGCACCTATACCTCCATTAAACCCATTGGTTATCACCCTATGCACCTCTTTACCAACCACATTTTCACTATTTTTATCTATTAATGTGAGTAATGGATTAGCATTTAGATTAAGTTGCTCGGACAAAACTCCAAGATACATATTTTTGAGGGCATTATCAGCTGTTTGTAATGTAATCATATTTCAATCTCCCTCCTTTCTCTAACTAATACCTGTCAATTTGCCTTGGCCACTTGGCTTGTTGCAAATCAAATCTGCATACTTTACCAAAGTTGCTTGGAAAATCGCATAATTTTCTTTTTGTTTGAGTATTGAGCCGTCTTCATTAGTCAACCACTCCCAATCACAGAGCTGATGCATCTCAAAGTCTTTTGAGTTTAAAAACAGCATTTCTCCACCACTAGCAAAACGATTTTTTAGCACAGGTATACCATTGTATGTCATAGTCATAGTACCACCCTTTAGATTTGTAAAATCTGTGTTCCTTCGATAACCAGACATTAGGGTTACCAACTTACCTCTAGCAGTAGTATCTGCCAAAATTGTGTCTATAGGGTTACCTGAGCAAAACTCCAAATCATCTATAATCGTTTGAACAAATTCCTCATTAAAGGTGTCGGTAGATTTTTTTGCCTTTGTGTATGGAGTCAAACAAGAGTAATCAGCCCTAGCAAGTCCATACAGTGTAGAACTATCACCAAATATAGCACCCAATCCAGTCAACTCTTGGTCCTTTGAATTTTGGAGGTATACTTTGTAATTTGCTTTATTGGCATCTGTCAATGTCGTACTAAAAGCCATATCAAACACAACTTTTTTACCAACACGGTCTATCTCTACAATTTTTGCGCCCTGCATACTCTTGTCTATAGCTCCGTTATAATAAAAATCAACAATCATTCCCTCCATAATATTGTAGACATTATCAACAACTAAAGTTTTTGTTGCTGGTGTAACGGTACTAATAGTAAACAATTGTCCAGTCCCGTCACCAAACAACATTCTGGCTAGGTTAAACTTGCTAGAATACAACAAAGACTCCATCTCTGCATTTAGCAGGTTTACAAATGCACCTTTGTCACTATTAGATGCTCGAATAGCTTTGTCACTTATCTCGATAGTACCATATAGATTTTTTAGTGAAGTGGTAAAATTTAAATATTGATTACCACCCGCATCAGGCAAAGTCCCAGTCTCTAGACCTGCACTAATACCCGCATTCATACCATATGGAACCAATTTTATAACATTGCGTCCATATACATTTGAGCTAGTATGGTTTATCACATTTAGCAAAGGATCAGTATCAGTATTTAATTGATTTGACAAAGCTCCAAGATACAGATCTTTTAATGCCGCCTGTGCTGTTGTCATTGTAATCATATCTTTCTCCTATTCAAAAAATTTTTTTACCAATTGATTTGCCTCCCCTAGTGTCATAGGTTTTTTTGTAGTCTCAGCGACTGCTTGAACTCCACTAGATTTTGCAATCAATTGAGGTGATGTAACTCTATCCTTGTTGAGTTGTGTCAAATAGTCATTAATGACTACTTGACGAATAAGAGGGTTTGAGAGAATATGAGATTTGACAAAACTCTCATCATTCAAGTTTTTGTCAAAATCGTTCTTGTGATTATGTAACATTTTGGCATAACCGAGTACCAAGGGTGACTGGCTATACTCCAAATCTTTGTCCTCGCTCAGTATCTTTGCCAATTCTTTTTTGCTTGCAGTATCCATAGGAAACTGGTCAAAAAAACTTTTGATTTGATAATCCCAATCATCTCTCTCCCAAAAAGGCAACTGCATAGTACTCTGCATATTGCTTTGATTTTGGTCTTTTTGCGCATTGTTTTGTGAATTTTTATCATTATTTTTATTATCAATGTGCATAGTATTACCCTCATTTTTTGCATCTGCCAAATCAGCAGACTCATTTTGGGACGGGATTTTAACACTCATTTGATTAGCATTATCAACCTTGTCGTCCATCTCGGACTGTCGTTGATATGTCGCAAGCAATTGAGATTTGCGTGTAAACTCGCTACGCAAATTATCATAAGCATCTCTCAGCGCCTGTACATTACGAAAAGTCCCCAGTGTAGAGTCTAATGAACGAGCCTCGTTGAGATCTTGTTGATTAGATTGTTCTACATTCTCCATACTACATAGCCTCCTTTATACCTGATAATTGTTCCGCCTCAGCACTTAATTTTTTAAATTGCTTGTGCTGTCTAATATGCTCAAGCATCTTATTGAGAAGTGTCTTGTCACTTTTACAGAGTTTATCAAAATCGCCTCCCAGCATAAATGCTGTGTGTGCACTAATGTGCAAATCGTGGTCATGCACATCCAATACCTCGACTTCCTCGCCATTTGCCACTTTTAGATTTTCTCGCCTAGCACTATCCAATTGCAATGCATTATTGTCCAACGCATCTTCCCATACACCAAAACCTAGCATCTGTAAAATTCTCAACCTCATTGCATTGCTCAACTTGCCATTTTCATCTAACAAAAGTCCTGCATTTAGCAAGTCAAATATCATACTTTGTCTCTGAGCATATGTTTCGCCCATTTCATTTTTAGTTTCAAAAATGATATCATCTGAGGTAATGTTATTTTTGTCCCAATAATATACTCCTACTTCTCCATTTTGCCCCAAGACCTTACATATGCGTTGAGTATTCGCAAACTGCTTGTACATTCTCAGTATCATCTGCCCCATTTTCTTGATGGCGAAACAAATATTTTCTCCAGTCGCAGACATACGAGCCTCATCTTGCTCCACCAGCAACTGAAGAGCGACTCCACTCATATTCCCAACATTAGATATATTACTAACCAACAAATCGCTAACGCCACTCACCTCCAAAAACTCATCTAGTAATTTATTTTCCTCGCTACTAAAATCTGTCGGTACAGTGTCTGTATTTAGCATTGTTGGAGCACTGGCACCTTGTCTATATACCAAAATTTTGCCTGGCGACACCCCTTCTTCCTCTAGATCCTCTATATCTATAGAACCGTCCTCAACTGCCAATACGCCCATAGTTACTCTATTTAAGAATTCGTGTTTTCTGTTTTTTACAGCATTATAAGCTCTCTGTACTGGTATAGTACGATCTATAATACTGCTTCCCCAAAACATTGATGGTTGCTCTACAGACATTTGAGCAATAAATGGAAAACCTCTCTCGCCATTTTTTTGATTTTTGTATGGCAACTCACCATCATGTACCAACTCGTCTCCAGCAATTATAATAAGCCTCCCCTGCGGATACTCCTCAGTAGGCAACTCGTATTTTTCTATCACCATTGCATGATTGTGCTTTGTAGTCTTACCAACCTTTGCCACGCTAGTAAGATACCCCAAACCTCCTGCTATTTGAGAGTTGGTTAAGTTAAATATATCAATATCTTCCCCCTCTACATCAACTCCCCAAATATGTTTTATGGTATCCACATGATAAGCTCTAGCGTGTATAATACTCCTACATTCATCAATTCCCTCGCAAGAATTACTATCTGGGAAAATCTCGAATGGGGAACATACTACTATATTTACATCACCTTCGTGTAATGGGCTACCATCAACGGACTGTCCAATTACTCCACCATCA
>CALWPF010000023.1 GCA_944383355.1 uncultured Clostridia bacterium | reverse complement strand
ACATTCACTACATTTGTTTGGGTAATATTCTGTAATCCATTAGCATTATTACCCTAAACAAAAAATACAATTGTATCATAGGTATATGACATACCTGTTGTATTGTCACCCATAGACAGCAAACCACCAGATGCAGAAGTCATATCCCTGTTGTCTGCAGTGGTGACAATCTCTGTACTACCCTGCAAAGATTTTGTAATTGTAAGATTTAGATTAGTCAAAGTGTTTTGAGTATTTGGGTCAACAAAGCGCACAGTTTCTGGAACATTTATAGTAACTGTACTAGTAATCTCAGCTGTAATACGAGTATCATTTTGATTGTAATACAATACCAATCTCACAGTTTCTCCCGCCTCCAACTCCCTGTTGGCAGTTATACTCCAAATTACATTATTTTGGTTTTCTACATCGCTAGGTCTAATAGTCAGCAATTGTGGCATATTCTCTGGCTTGTTGCCGGTTTCCTCGTAAGAGGACCAATAAGTCATATGCAAATCTGCAGCATTAACACGGTCCGCTAATGGATTTTGATTGGTACTCTCATTGTAGTAGACTGGCTCAAGGAATAAATCAAGATTGACTATACTTGGATCTCCCGTATCCACAGCTGATACTAGAGTAGGAGCATCAGAAAATAGTGTCACTGTTGTAGCATAATCCATTTGTGCAAGAGCAGTATTTTGAATAACAATTTGATTCAACTCCAACAACGCTACATTGATAGTTATCTCAGCGCTAGCCACATCAGAGCCACTCTCATATGTACGAGGTATCTCCACAGACAAAGTAACATCTCCAGAGCGGTCATTACTAGCATTGACAGATACCAGTCCTCTATTGTCACTCTCTCTCTGTACATCTACAAAGTCCACATCTACACTACTAAAATATTGAGCTACTTTGTTTTCACTCACCTCTAATCCAAATGGGTTGACAGCACGAGTTGGATACACATCTATATTAAGATTAAATTGATCACCTTTTACAAACTTGGTGTAATTCTCTGATGTAGCATCTAGATCAAACACCTCGCCAGTATGAACATCTACAGCGGACATAGTGACAGATTGAATAGGTACATCTACATATACAGGTATACGCTCAGCATAATATCTATCGTCCATAGTATACGCACGCAAATAGCAAATACCACCCTTATTAAATCCATCTTCACCCAGCAACGCCGTTACAGTCATAACAGTATCACACAGCGTACCAGTCTCTGTAACAGATACTATTAAATTTGAGGATTGTATAGGTCCCACATCGTCCCAAACCTCTACTCTAATCTCCTCTCGCACTGCAGGATCCTCTATAACTTGCTCATCACCTTCGCCTGTAATAGTAGCCTGCTGAGACAATACTCTAAAGCTAGCCGAACCACCATTCTCAGATATCACTATCTGATCTACATTAAATTTTAGTCCAGCAGCCGGCTCTGTGTGCTCATTAAACATACCAATAGCCCACATCACCCCTATAGTCACTACAAAGACAGCATACAAAAATATCATACAGTATGCGACTATAGTAACTATATTCATCAAAGTATTTTTTATCATTCTTCCCTCCAACAAAGTACCATACCCAACACTAACCAGTAATCAATATAAGTATAGTAATTATCAAGCACAAAGTCAAAAAAATAAAGACATAATCTACAAAATTTTGACAATAAAATACTGCACAAATTTAACTAGTAATATATTTTGTCGTTTGCTAAATAAAATTCACTCTTAGACAAATTTGCAGATATGGAATTAGCTTGTACAGATATGATTTATACGATTCAAATAAAAAAGCGCAAATTTATTGCGCTTTTTTATTACTCTGTAACAATTGATCCATCAGTACTCGACTCCGACTCAGTGTCGTTCTCTGCTGACTCGTCAACTAAATAATCTGCCTCTGCCAATACACCTATAAAGTGGTCATAATATACACCTGTGTCCGGATCTGTAATATTAAAGTTTTTCATATGCAAATAATATGCAGTGCTATTGTCGTTTGAATATTGTTTTAGATAAAACATCATATTCCCTACGATTGCCACATAATCTCCACTCTCACTATTAATAGTGCCATCATTTGCTGTCAGACTGGTAGCTGAACCACCGTTTACAAAGTCTATCCTATAAACATTTGAGCTAGAGATAAAGTACAAATAATTACCATATATACCTATTACACTGCTAATAGTAGTACCAGACATAACTTGGGTCAAACCATTATTGCCAGTCTTTTTGTATAAAATATTATTAGTCGAATCATATACCAATGAACCTACACCCAAGCCCTCTGTATATAAGATATATTGGTTATAAGCATTCGCTGTCAACTTGTACTCACTGTCAAAGAAATTTGTACTCTTTAGGTTATTATAATACAAATATGCACCTGTAGAGCCTGGAGCTGTACTAGTTGACTTTGTGTAATATAAATTGCCACCAACGCTCCCTAGCAATGAAAATGTGGAATTATTGTCATTTATCAAGGTAGTAATAGTATTGGAGCCCAACTCAAGTTTTGCTAGAGCGGTATATCCAGATATATCATCATTGGTATAAGTAAAATATACATCTTTGTCCAAATCTGCTATTTGCTGATTACTAGCAGTATAATTGGTCTCAGCATAACTAGTAACCTTCATATCATCACTAGTAGTAAATCTACTAACTCTATTGTTATTAATAGTATTGATTACTATCTTGCTTGTATCAGTACTAGATGTACCGTCCATAATTATTTGGTAAACTACTCCATCTAACTCATACATTGAGTAAGATACACTATCCCCTGGATTGGTAGTCGTATACAATACCTCTTGACCGCTACTCCTATCCAGTTTGGTCCTACAAAAATCAATCAAATCTGAGCGTACGGTCAAATCACCTGCTTTTTGATTGTTTGGGGTTGTATAATAAATATAGTCACCAAATATATATATACCCATATACTCAAAACCACAAACCTTGGATACCAGCAAATCAGTATACTGTATACCTTGAGTTTCATCAAAAATCTCGTTGCCATCATCGTCGTACTCTGGCTCATTCTCTACCACTTCGCCATTAACCAGTTTAGTCCTATATAGACCAGCATAAGTGATATTGCCATCATGGTTAGTTTCCCCAACGTCCTCATAAGAAGTAAATCCATTAACATAATACACATAATCGCCCTTGGTTACGGCCATCCCACCATTACCTTGCACTAGATCATCACTCTCTGGATTGTCGGTAAAAGTTTTGCCATTACAAGCCGCAAAGCAAAAAATACATGCTAGCATCAGCACGCAAACTAATAACACTCTTTTAAAAGATATTGTAGCAGTCATCAAAACACCTCAAATAAAACGTTTAGCACACAAAGTGGCACGCCACACCACTTTATCATATATTTTAGTATAATAACACTAAATATATTTTTAGTCAATTATTTAAGAGTAAAAAGGTGGCGTATGAAAAAATTTGAACACAATGATGCAATTGTGGCAAATACCACAACGCAATCACAAAAAGGTAGCAATACTAATTGGGCAAATTTGTTACCTAGCCTAATAAAATTATTGCCAAACATTAATCTTAATAACCTATTTAGCACCCAAAAAACAGAAAATCACCAGCGAACTAGTGATTTTTCAAATAATGTTATTCAAAACAATGTGCAATACCCTCAAGCTCCCAGTGTGGAGAGTTATAGGCAAAATCAAATAAAGAATACCCTATGCACTATCAACGCACACAATTTTTTAGTCAAAAGTATTAGAGAGGGTAATGCTACAGCATCACATTCTCACCAGTATCAGCCCGTTGATACATCACCCAATAACCCGCTCCATCAATATCATCAAGTCTTAGAGGTAACCACTGACAGTATTCCACCAAACTATTTGGAGGAGCAGTAGACCTACTGTCTGCTGGAATACCATAACAAATATATTTAACTATGCCATTTTCATATAGTTTCCCCAAAATGTAGTGAGATTCACCATTATCTGAGTAGGTAACTTTTATCCATTCTGTATTTGCTACATTTTTTTCTAATTGCTCAAAATGTGGAAATCGCTGAAACAACTCACTCAACTGTGGTTCAATAAGTGTAAAGAATCTCCCCTCTCCAATATTCAAAGGAATACTATCATCGTCCTCATCAAATAATTCCGCTTCACGAGCTAAATCTTTGTCATCGCCACTTGGGGCATCAGTGTTTTTATCGTCAACTAGTATTGCCTCTTCTTGCTGTGTATGGGTGTGGGCATCAACTGTAGCTTGAATTTCACTCTTTTGTTGCGACTGCGCACCTACTATGTCTCCAAAAAGCCCAGCAAATAGCCCTTGACTAGATACTTCACCATTTTTATCTGCTTTAGTATCATCTGGACCAATTACATCATCACTGCTACCAGTGACTTCATTATCATTTTGTAAAAACAAACTATTGTAGTCACCAATAGTAGCATCAGAGGTATGAGCTACTGCCAAAACATTTATAGCATTTCTATTATTTTGCGCAACTACCACAACTATATCATCTCTGATATCACCCACAACTTGGCATTTGTAATCAGAAAAATCACTAATATCATTAAAGCACACTGATTTACCACCTATTTTGACCCCCAGTGATAAAGGCAAATTCTCAATAGCAATATTAAATAATTTGACATGGCAATCTATCAATCCATCACCGCTTAATGAGACAATACCACGCAAATTTTTTGCACTATTTCCCTCTGGAACAAATATTAATGTCCTAGTTAGCATGCATTCACCTCTCCTATATAATACTAAAAATATATATATGATATGATACCAATTTTGCTAATACTTTTGTTTATATAAATATGTAAAATAATAGCCAAATATGAGTTATAATAAACAAAAAACACCTCAAAAAGAGGTGTCTATATAAATCAATTCATTGCAACCCAAATAAACTACGTAAAGATGGTGAATATAGATATAAACAAATAATAGGTATTAAGATTTTAAAATCCAGTTGATTATAACTTTTTTTATTGCCATGTATTCTGATTCTTCAAATTGCATATTAGCGATACAATATCTTTTGTTGGCTATATGAGAACAAAACATACACTCGTGTACATTAAAACAATCTTGGATAAAGAATGAATTACTCACTTTATTTGAATACTGCACATTATAACTATTACTGCAATCTTTTGAGTCATCTGTCCTTATACAAAATACCGATGTCGCAGTCCTTTGGCTAGCCAAAACATACTCACAACTACCGCAATTATCGCAAAAAACTATATTCTTTGACTTACCACAATTAGAACATCTATAAACATTAATACAACTATAAATTGTATCACTTTTCACAACGTTTTCTGAGTCAAAAGTCCTCTCAGTAGATGTCAAGTTTACCGTTCTCCATATAGCCAATAATTCTTGTAAATTGGTAATCTTACGCTTTGGCAACATCCAACCATCTACCTTGTCTCTTTTGCGCATATTCTCTTGGGTAATAAATCTACCACTATTAATAGAATCAGCCCATGTAATCTCATTGGTGGTAGAATCATTAACCTGCTTAGGCAGTTTTACATCAAAAGCGAATTTCTCTAGTATGGTGTTTAGAGGATAAGGATTTTCCCTACCAAATACATTTTTAAATATTTTATTTATTATTTCTAATGCAATACTATCATTCATTTTCTCAAATTCCTTTTACTTGTTGAATTTTCAATTAAAATATCTTCCATATTCACATCACCACCGATATCAAAGCTAAAGTCTGACTCTTTTGGCACCACTCGCTGTACAAATTCCCTCTCTTTCCTTACTGTCCTCACTCTAGGTATGCTTTGAAAATTCAAAGTCCTTCCCTTGAACGCAGGCAATAACATATCATTTGATGCCACTCGCACTACGCACTCACGGTTATTAAGCTCTGTCAATAACTTTAATTTTGTTTCCCTAGTATCACTCAAAGGTATCTTTATGTTAAAATTGTCAACCAAAACATTTGCGTCAAGTTTAGATATTCTAAAGATATAATAATTCACAACATTTGCAAAAATAGAATTTTTTAAGCCCTCAGTGATTTGACTAAAATACTGACCTGCCAACATCAAAGACAGATTATATTTCCTAGCTTCGGACAAAAATCTAGATAAGATAGGATTCTCTACAACAGCGACCTCGTCTATCACAAATATAATATGCTGATCAAATTCTCGTCTCTGTATCAAGGTCAAAAGTTGTTGCATGATAAGTCCAGCAATTGTTTTTATAACCTTATCGCCCAATTTTGTCCTATCCAACGAAAATATGGTTAAGAAATTGTCTCGTATGGCATCACCTAGGTTGTTTGTACTCTTTTGGTCATTAAATACAGGTAACATCTCCATCTCGTCAACAAAACCTATTAATGGAGATATAGCCTCCCCATAAGATTTTGTCTTGAGGTCATTAAAGTCCGTCAAAAAGAAATTTTCCACACTCATTGGCAAACGGCCTCTCAACTCTTGCACCAAGGTGTTTCTATAGTCCAAATCTAATAGTAATTTACGCAAATTAGTAAAGTTAAAACTCTCAGCAACTAACAACAAATGTAACGAATGTCTCAATACTCTCTCTAATTTTGAATTGTATTGGTCTGCTATCAGCGTCTTAAATAAATCAGTCAACAATTCCACAGATGCTACAACATCGTGGTTATCATTCACAAACAAGTCTACACTATCATCTGGAGCTCTAAAGTCTATTACTCTGCCTATACCACCGATATCATCTTCTAACGATGCATGTGGGTCAATAATTACTACTTTGTATCTCTGTCTCAAATTCAAATTTTTGTAGATATTGTGTATAAACAAACTAAGAAACTTGGATTTACCACAACCACTAGAACCAAAAACTATTGAGTGTTTATCAAAGCTATAATCGTTTTGGTTGATGTAAAAATCACCTTGCAGATATGGGAATGTATCTACCTGTAGTATAGAGGAATTTGGATCAGTATTCAATATATGCAAGAGTTTACTAATATCAAGGTACTTTGGTGGACTCTTGACAAGGAATCTTTTATTGGTGTCCACATTTATCTCTAGCATACGAGCAGGAAAGTTCATCAACACCTTGTACCACTTAACTTTGTCTCTCTTTTGCAGATACATATCTATTTTATTGGATATCGACCTGAATGATTTCTTAAACTCTATGGTTAAGTACTTAAAAGAACCTTTATTCTTTATCTCACAATAATTAATCAGATCAATAATACCCTCTTCGGATTTCACAAAACGAGGAAAGGTATTGTCATATTTTATGCGTGGTATCTGTGTCGCAGATTTCATCAAAAAAGAGTCCAGACCATTTATAGTAGCAGGCATGCTGCGTTTTGTTTCCAAAAAATATCTAAATTTATTGTCCTCAGAAACCAGCAATAATCTCCACTTTCTAAACAGTCCATTATAGGAGCTAATGGTATTTATAAATTTGCGCCAATCATCTTGTGAAATATATTTTTTTACAAGATAAACCTCTGAATAATAAACCATAATACACCAATACACCCTTAATAATAAATTCTTTAACCCAAATTGCAAACAATCAACAATTAATTTACTAATTTGAGTATATCATTTGACAAATAATGTTGTAAAGTAAAAAATATCCAAATTCTCAAAAATTAAAAATACAAAAAAGACGTACTATAATTATAATTTTATCTTTAAAAAAATAATGCAAATCATTCAATTTTATGTTATACTTAAAAATAATTTAAGGATATTTTAACAAATCCATCTTTTCCTGATTATGTTAAAATAGGATATGCGGATAATGTTAAAAATAGATATGCCGAAATAATCTCGACTAAAAAAATACGAACCCTAGTAAATTTTTTAGAGTTCGTATTATTCATTATCGGTGTTCAAACACGATTATTATTGGCGGAAAGTTAGGGATTCGAACCCCAGAACGCTCTCACGTTAACGGTTTTCAAGACCGCCGCTTTCGACCACTCAGCCAACTTTCCATAATAATTTTAAATGACTGTTGTTTATTATATACAAATTTAAAAGTTTTTTCAACTATTTTTATTAATTTTTTCATAATAATTTTTGCTATTTACCATTTGTGACCAAGTTTTTTGTAAAATTAATTCGTTTCAACAACAAAATAATCTAAATTCATTACAAAAGCTAAGCAAAACTAAACTATTTAAAATAATATTGAAAAACATTTTAAAAGTTTATTGACTTTTTAGAACATATGTGCTAAATTTGCTAAAGCATCACGGACTAAAAATTAATTTTCCTTCTCTAACCTATAATTAGCCCCTTGATTGGAGCGGTTTAATTTCAACTAGTTTATGATGTTTTATTGCGCTTTTGGAGGCAGAAATGTATCAAAAAGAAATTCGGTGTCCATACTGCAACAAATTATTGGGCAAATCCAATGCTAGTGAGTATTCGCTAGTTAAGGTTTATAAGGTTGAACCCCAAAATCAGCCTAAAACACTAGTAATAAACAATAAGTGTACCCGGTGTGGTAATTTCGTCTACATTGCATTGTCTTTTGTAGACTAATAACTTTGAGACCATAGAGTCCGCAAATTCGTATAAAACAAGTAATACGAAACGGAAACTATGGTCTTTTCTTTTTACCTTTTTTGCCCCAAACCTTTATGCAAATAGGGGGACTTTGTCTATACGACTAAACAAAATGCAAGTAATCAATTATAAAAAATAAAAAAGGAGTTTTGAAATAGTGACTGACAAAAAAGAAAATGAAGAAATTGAATTTGAATATTATGACAAAATTTATAAACAAACTATATTAGTTAAAACTAGCAAAAAAGTAAAAGAAGCTTTGGATACAATGGATAAAGCAGAACAAAAACAAAAAAACACGATCTTGAGGAATGAGATTTCTGCAGATATATTTGATATTGATATCCCAGTGGAACTGGAGTATTTTGAAAATGATAATGAAAGCGAACAGATAGACAGAGTGGTTGACAATATCTTAGTAAACTCAAACAAACTAGAAACATTTAAAAAATCATTTGCACAGCATATCCACAAATTCACTAACCTGCAACTAAATGTTTTGTTTTTGTACTATTTTATAGGGCTATCAGAAAAAGAAATTGCAAATCATTTTAATGTAACTAGGCAAAGGATACATAGTCTCTTAGGAAGAATTGTAAAAAAAATCAAGGCATTAGATATTTAAAAAATGGTTTCAAAAAAGGCTACTTATAGGGCGTCAATATAGAGGAGGCTTTGAGACCAAATGACTCACTAAGATTAATTTTAACAATTCATAATACAAATGCAATTAAGAGATTAAATGTTTTTGGCGTAACGAGAATAGACTCTAGCTTTTTTAATAATTTTGTAAAAATGCTCAATAAAATATCCACAAATCTTGTAGTGCCAAGCACAAATACCAAATCAACTTTGGTCGCAGTAAATTGGAGCCTAAATCCCCCTCAAACACATGATATAACGCCCTGACACTAATCCTGTTGTCTATTAATTTGAAAAAGGAGGTATCATGGAAGAATATTTTCTGTATTTAATCAACAATTTTTCGCTGGAAGTATTCTTAATGAGTTTAGCAATATTTGGTGCTACCATGCTAATAAAAATCCCAATAAAACGTGCTACAAGCAAGTTAGATGAGAGCAAACGTCAAGGCATAAATACCCTAATCATGCTCATACCGCTATTGCTCGCATTTGTCGCCTGCCTTGTGTACTTTTGGATAGCAGATAGACCAATAGTTTCGCTAGATTATGTATCTTGTAGCCTGAGTACTTGCATAATGTCTATCACGATTTATCTAATATATGCACGTATTTTGGTAATTATCAAGAGCATTATCTCAGGCAAGACAAAAGTTACAGTCGAAGATGTGCAAAATGCAGTGACAGATATAACAGAGGCAATTGAAAACAAACAAGAAAACGCCAGCGAAACACAAACCCAAAAGGAAAAACCAAACGAGATAAAAGACAAAATAAACACTTTAATTGCATTTAAACAACAGTTGGAAAACAATGGCGGGATACAAAATATAACCGCCCTAGCTGAGGCAAATGACGAAATCAAACGCCTAGAAAATGAGCAAGCAAAACTACTCGCCCAAAAATAATTAAAGGAGGAAAAATGGCTGAAATTAAAATATTAGATTACCAAATTGGTGCAGACCAATCTACAATAACTGTGGACAAGCAAAGTTTACCAATAGGCATAAAACTAAAAAAGGCATTGGTTACTTTGAAAACAAATACTACCCTATATGCCGATGATGTATATCATGTAAAATGCTCTGTGGGTAATGAAATAAGTTTGGTAGACACTATACACAGCATCACGAGTGGAGATATCCTGAGGATTAATGTGACTGATGAGTTGCAAAGAGCATTGGATACAGATGAGTCACTAATTATTAATTTTGAAAAAGTAGACTCCGCTACAGCCAATCTAACCTTTTCAAAACCCAGTGATGATGAATACAAGGTTATTCCTAGTGATATAGAATACATCTCAAAGGCAAGTTACAGCGCAAATGGCACCAGTCATAGCATAGACCTAGGCACCGCTGGCCAAGCGAGCGTAAATCTAAATACTGGCACCCTAAACCTTACCCACCAAGATGTCCAAAGTGACAGCAATGTACTACCCTTGTCTATTGCACATGTATACAATTCCTTTGGGACAAAATTACCTACATTGGACGACGAAAACATAGATACAGGTATCAGCAATCACTACGGCAAAGGCTGGAAACTAAATCTAGAGCAATATCTAGTGGAAAAAACTAAAGATGTCGATACTAGCGATGATGCTACCATAAGCAAACCAAATGGCGAATATGAGTACTTTGACGAAAATGGCAAAAAGCAGATTATTGTAGAAAAATATTACTATACCACAACAAATGAAAATGGCGGGAATAACAAGCAATATGTTGAGCGTACAGATCCAAAACTTTCTATGAATTTGGAAGGAGAATTACAGTACCACAAGGATACGGGCGCGACACCCGAGATAGTACCTATTGAAACTGAATGGGAGGCTGCTAGTGGTCTTAAACTTGTAACTAAAAAATCAGACATAAAGGGAGCCAGTTTGGTTGATACCGAGCCTGATGAATTGTTGCAGTTAAGAGAACAATTAAAACAATATACGCTTTCCAAAAAATCCATTGATAATAATATTAAAAGCAATAAAGAACAACTATGTTATATGGCTCTAGCAAAAAAAGCCTTTGTCGATCAAATAGCAATTCAGTTGGATTCCATTAAACTAAATAAAAATCAAGTTGATTATCAGGTTGATAATAGAAATTTACTTTATGCTTATGCAATTCAAAGTATTGATGGAGCTCAATATGTGGATTGGGGACGCATTTTTTTAGATAATATTAACAAAAATTTCGATAATACACAAGTTCAGGATATAATATCGCGAGCGCTTGGAAACAATAAAAGTATCCCACAAGTAAATGTTAATGGAGAAAATAAAACTTTAACTGAATCAGATATGGCATTTGTTCTAAGATATTTCAATGATACTAAGAATTTAACAGCCACTTGGAACAGTATACAAAATTTATCAGAAGCTTGGGATAAAAGTTCTACAACGAATGAAGCTGTTGATGAATGTGACATGAAGACTCAACTAAATATGGTTAATAAAAATAACACCTTTTATAATACCACAATAGATCAAGATGATATCAATGTATTTTTAAACGATTATTTGGGAAATCAAGTTGTTAATAATTTGAAATTAGCAGAAACAGTTTCAAACTTATTTAATCAAAATAATATTAATAGTTCTTACACTTTAACACTAGGCTCAAAAGATATTTTATCATTAGATATACAAGTACAATCATTAATTGATAATATTCTACTATCACAAGAGCAGTTAGAAGATTATGTAAAAAATATTACAAAGCTTAATAATCAAATTCATGCATACGAGCGTCAAATTCCACAATTTTACCTGTACAGCAACAATGTAATTTACGGTTTTTCGCCTATTATTACAGAAACCGAAGTTACTGACACCACTACATCTGAAATAACATACACCACGATTCCACACATTTATCGACTTAACTATATTGCGGATACTTACGAAAATTCAATCGTAATTAACTACGAGAAAAACACGAACAAAATTGAAAATATTATTGACTCTCAAGACAATGTAATTACTTTTGAATACAAAACAGTTAAAACTGATAATAGCACAGAGGAAGAGCGCGTTATTATTACCGATGCGCAAGATAAACAAGTTACTTTTGTTTTGCAAGCTGGTAGACTAGCAAAAGTTAAATATAATGATGATACAACTTCGCAATATTTATATGATAGCAATAGCAAACTAATCGCAGCAATCGGCGCAAATGGAATTGGTGCAAAGTTCACATATGATGGCAATAATGTGACGGAAATCCAAGAAATAACGACCTTGGAAAATATTGAGAATGGCAAGGATACTCCAAAAGGTACAGACTTTACTATTGATGGCCTAGATAATTTAAAGACAGATGCGCCATTTATCAAAATCGACTATAAAGATTATGACTCGACCTCGATTTCAACATTAAAAGCTATAACTACAGAAAGTAATCAGACAACAATTGAAACTATAAAAGGTCTAATTTATGTCTTTGATAACGATGGACGAGTTCGTACGGTTTACGAAAATTCTTTTATAGAAAAAACCTATGAAATTTCTGGTGAAGAAACCGAAAAAGAAGACCCAAATGCTAATCCTTTTGTAAAATCTTTTGAATATGTTGCAGACAAAAAGCAAATTGCAGTTGAACCTTTGCTAAACTCAATTAACTTTATGGACGATGTCTGCTTTACGGGAAATGCAGTGGTGCAAATGCCCGCAAATTACTTTGGCAATGGACTGCTGGAAGGTGACGAAATCTACTGTGGAGACGATATTTACTGTGAAAGTTACCCTGTACATATGCAGTTTCATGCATACACCACAGCAGATACTGATTTTAATAAATTCCTAACAGTTAGCACAACTCATTTAACTGAAATCAACAACCTAATTTCAGACTCAAATCGCCCACAAACTCGCCTCATCTTGGGCGGCTGGGCAAAGGCAGACTCTGCGTTTGTGCTCAATCCAGATAATGTTGGCGATATAGAAAACTACCCGACTTATATTCAAAACCGCAAGTTTGAGTTGCGTGCAGAAGTAACATACACAGGTAAATCAACTTCCGTTACATTCTCAAAATGCTTTGATTGGTTAAACACCGATTGGCAATATTGCGCCGTACCAATTGAGTTCGATAAGTCTGAAACAGTTGCAGAGATTAAATGCTACTTTGACTATTCAAACAACACAATTACGGAAAGCACGCCCGTGTACTTTACAGACCTCACTCTAAAAGAGGCATCTTACGAGGAGCGCACTTACAATGACAAACTACTAACCGAGGTAATATCTAGTCACAGCAAGTGGCGACAAGTGTACGAGTATGACGATAATGACAAACTCACAAAACTTCTTTATTACTACGATACAACAAACTCAGACGCTGAGCCATTGGTAAACGAATTTTACTACAACAAAAATGGTAAGTTGTTTAAAACTATAGACTACAAAGGCATAGTCACTGAAAAGGTATTTAATGAAAATGGCATTGAAATTCAAACTAAAAAATACCACAAAGACAACCCTGCCGAGATAATGTTTACCGAGCAAAAACTAGGCGAAAAGGGAGAGGTACTAGCAGATTACAACGAACTAGGCGAAGAAATAAATAGTTACGAGTATGTTGCAGGCACAGGAGTTATTTCCACCATTGCAGACAAGCAAGGCAACAAAACCGCATATGGTTATGATACCCGCAACGGTACCTTGCTACAAATGACTAGCGATGTGGACAACATATCCAATACAAATACCTATGGATACACCCTAGGCTTCCTC
>CALWPF010000022.1 GCA_944383355.1 uncultured Clostridia bacterium | reverse complement strand
ACAGCAACATTCAAAAAGTGCTACGACTGGCTCAACACAGATTGGCAGTACTGCGCTGTACCAATAGCGCTAAACAACTCCAGGATAGTTGCTACTATTAAATGCTACTTTGACTACTCAAACAATACGATTACAGAAAGTACCCCCGTGTACTTTACAGACCTCACTCTAAAAGAGGCATCTTACGAGGAGCGTACTTACAATGACAAACTACTAACCGAGGTAATATCTAGTCACAGCAAGTGGCGACAAGTGTACGAGTATGACGACAGCGACAAACTCACAAAACTTTATTACTACGATACAACAAGCTCGGACTCTGAGCCACTTATAATTAACTTAGATTGGAGGTAAAATGAAAAAGTTTTTCGGTTTTAAGTATTGTTATAGTTCATTGTTTATTTTATTGCTATTATTAATAATTATTATAATTGCAAGTATTATATTTGATAATTCTCAAGATATTTACATTACAATATTGTTTTATGCTATCATGTCATTAATGTTTATATTTGAATTATTATATACCTTACATAGTTTGCAATGGGTTTTGATTGATAATGATAATATAATTTTGAGATCAGCCTTAGGATTAAAAGTTATTTTAAAATATGAAAAAATTAAATCTGTAAAAGTTGAAGAATTAACAACTTTTTCTACAAATTTGGGAATGAAGAAATATGAAAAATGGATTATCATTATTACAGATAAAAATGAAAAACCGAAAAATATTTTAAACAGAAAAGCATCTCCATATATGATACCGTATGAATCAAGTATTTTTGATTTTTTAAACAATAAAATATTGAAAAATAAAAAAACAAAAGAGTAACTTAAGAGTTACTTAGTTTAAACACGCAATAAACAATTTAATACAATTTAAAAGAAGTAGCTTTTAAGTACTCCTTGTTTTAAAATACGCAAAAATTAAAAAATCACACAAAAAGGAGTAAAAAATGAGTGAAAATAACGAATTAGAAAATTTTGTGGATAGAGTTAGTACTAATCCAAACAGACGAAAACTAACCATAGTTTCACAAACGCCAACTGAAATTATTGCTGACATATCTAGATATGATACAAATATTACAGAACCAGGGACAAGAATTAATGCAAGTGATTTGCAAGACATTGTTGATAAAGTGAAAGATTTGGAAGCAAAGATTGGTCAGGAAAATGGTTCATATATTTATGTAAATAATGAATTTCAATCGCAAGTTAATTTTACAAGTAACCCGCAAACTCAGATTGATAATATTTGGTATAAAATATATCCTGTAGGCTCAATTTATATGAGTGCTAATACCATATCTCCTGCTACTTTGTTTGGTGGTACTTGGGAGCAAATACATGATAGATTTTTACTTAGTTCAAGTGATTCGTATCCGTTAGGTGGAATTGGCGGAGAAGTAAGTCATACACTATCTGTAAATGAAATGCCAAGTCATAACCATAGCCAAAGTTCGCATAGCCACGAGACAAATACTACTAGCAAGACCCTTACAGGTGAAATTTATTGTGAAATCGATGCGAACGGAGCGACAGGTTCACTTGGGAATGGGATAATTAGTCGTGGCTCAACACAAAAATGTTCTGGTACGGCTGGTACTATTAATATTGGTAGTATCAAGATTGACGCAACGCACACACATGCGACAAATTCGGTAGCGCCCACTATTAATGCTACGGGTGGTGGACAAGCGCACAATAATATGCCGCCGTATTTAGTTGTAAATATGTGGAAGCGCACTGCGTAGTATTTGAAACAGTTTAACGCTTAAACAAAAAAGCAAAAATATATAATTAGATAAATATTATTAAAAGGAGCAGTATATGTATAATATAATCTATGATACAGCTAATTCGAATAAAGTTGTGCAAATCTCACAGGAAGAAATTAGTGTTTTGGACAGTGAAAGTTTTAGAATAATACAAGTGTCCAGTATGCCTGCGTATGATTCGCTTAGGCAAGAACTTTATGTTCAAAATGGGGTTGTTAGTGTAGTTAATAAGTCGTTTACACCTAGCCAGTTAAGAGAAATTGAAGCACAAGAAATTACAAACTTGCGAGCGCAACGAGAGAGTGAATGTTTCCCTATAGTAAATCGTGGGCATCTCTGGTATGAGAGACTAACTCTCGAGCAAATTGCTGAATTAGAAATTTGGTATCAAGCTTGGCTTGATGTCACAGCAACAAAAATCGCACCAACTAAACCCAGTTGGCTTGTATAATTATTTTGTAATATTGAAAAATATTAAATGAATTTTTTATCAATTCACAACACAATCAACTTTTTTTATAATATATATTGACTACAAAAACAGCAGTAAAACCACTGCTGTTTTTTCATTTGCGATATCTATACACCATTGTATTTTGTATAATCTATGATGTTATCTAAATAAAAAATTATGCGTTTTTGTATTTTGAATTTTAATATTTTTGTGATATTATGTATATTATGTAAACAAAGATATCACTTTTATACCACTGTTATTACAAACGACAAGAAAGTGATGTGTATAAAAATTTCATAGGTAACTCGTATCACTTTACTTTCATAATCAATAAGGAGGATAAATATGAATAAAGAAGTATTAGTATCAAAAATAACCGACTATTTGATAAACGCACACAAAGACTATATTTTGTTTATATCAACTATTGGCAATACAACAAACAACGCTGGGTGCGATGATGTTAATTTGCTATTAATAACTGATAACCTAAGTTATGACAGAAACGAAAATATAATGAAATATATTAGAGAAAACTTTGATAATTGCAAAATTAATATTATTTTTACATCAAAAAAAGAAACTATGAATAATAATTGTCTCAATAACAAAGCAATGCAAGCGTTGTATTTGTGTCAAAAAGGAATAAAAAGTCTTTACCACAATCCCAATTTTAGTTACCAAATAGATGAAAATATTATAAAGGGTGCATTGCCTATCGTTTGTTTAGAGGAGATTTCCTACATTGTTAGTACTGTAGCAGATTTTGATAACTTACCAGACAAAATTAATAAGCAAAGTAAATTACTAAATGCTGTATACTCTGCCCTAACAAAATACTTTATTACAATGGATTTATTCCCTCACAATATTGGCGAGTGTTTGGAATTGTTGAGAAATCAATCACAAATTCACCTAGATTTGGATATAGAAAAAATTTTACATAATGACATCAGTAATAAAGATGACTTTGAGAAATTAAAAAAATTTAGTTTTGCAGTTGCTGAATTTTTGCTCGAACGACTAAATGAAAGAAATTATACACAATCTACAACACAAGATATTCGAGTCAAAATAAATGATGTGACCTACAAAGTCCGTGCTGGAGGATTGGTTGAGTACAACAATAAGTTTTTATTAGTAAAAATGGGACTAGGCTCCTACTGGTGTGTACCTGGTGGGCATCTAGAATGGTTTGAAAATTCGGAAAATGCTGTAATAAGAGAGGTCGAGGAAGAAACTTGTATGCCCGTTGAGGTTAAAAATTTATTTTTACTCCACGAAAACTTTTATTTTAATGTCAAAAAACAGAAATTCCACGAGATGTGTTTTTATTATCTACTAAAACCAAAAGACGAGCAAAATGTAATAGTAGACCAAACAAGAGAGGAATTTGATAAAGGCAAAAAAGATGTATTAGAATTTAAATGGTTTACTAGAGAGGAAATAAAAAATTTGGATATTAAGCCTACTATAATTAAAGAAATGATAGTAGAGAATAAAATTAATCAAATGAATCACGAAATAAAAAAAAATGTGAACGATTAATTCCCCTATTGGGTACAAAACATAAGTACTACTGTATCCTAACATTATAAACTCTTACCCAACTCATAAGCCTTTTGCACATAAGTTGAACATGCAGTCATACTTGGTGTACCACACCCTTTGCCTAGTATCATACCACAGTCTATCAAATTAAGATAGCGTACTAGCGTTTTGTAATGAGACTCAAGGGCATCAAATGTCCAATCATCATTATTCCAAGCTACAGCAATCAAAGCGGACTTTATATGTTTCCCTTGGAGCGTGCCATTGAATGCACAAAAGCGGTCAATAACTGTCTTTAGTTGAGCGCTCATACCATAGTAATACAGCGGGGTTGCAAAGACTAACATATCGGCATCTAAAATTTGACATTTTATAGATTCCATATCATCTTTTTGGATACACGGACCATTATATCCGCAGGCAACGCACCCTAGGCAAGGCCTTATTGCAACTCGTGTGGTATCTATTAAGTTGACTTGATGTCCACATTCTAATGCGCCCCTCTTAAATTCGTTTACAAGTAAATTGGTTGAACCATTTTTGTTTGGACTACCTACCAAAACAACTATCTTCATATTTTCTCCTTTTTTAGTCACTTTTATTAATAATAATTATCACAACAATAATATTAAAATTATAAAACTTCAAGCAAACTCCAAGTCAAGCGTTTTTGAAGTATTTTCTGAAAAACTTAAATTATTCAAATAACGCCTCGGTAAGTTACACTTTGAATTCATATAGACACATTTTTGTTTGCTGATATTACACTTTTATGCTACACTCTATTATGTAGGAGAGATAAAATGAACCCAACAATTTGCGGTACAGAGCATATAGTTTTTTTAGTTATTTTTGTAGTTATATCAATTATTAGTTTGATTTTGATAGCAAAATATGTAAAAACAGAAAAAACAAAAACTATTCTTATTAAGAGTTTGGCTGGTTTGTTACTTTGTGCAATACTTTGTAATAGAATTTCGCTTGCTGTAATTAATAACGATTGGACGAGGCTGATACCGAATACCTTTTGTGGTCTAGATAGTCTAGTACTAGCATTAGCACTGTTGATTGGCAAAAAAAACAACGAAGTTTTACATTTTGTAGTATACATAGCGTTTGTTGGCGGACTAGTCACACTTATTTATCCAGATTTTATAGAATCATACCCTACTATCTTTCACCATGTTTCTTTATCAGGGTTAATTCACCACGCACTCAGCCTATACTTGTGCATTTTAGTCCAGATGTTGGGTTGGTTTACTCCAAACTACAAAAAATGGAAAAATCTAGTCATAGGATTTTTGGCTTATATAACATTGGGAACATTCTTGATATTTGTGTTAGGTGTCAATACTGCTTTTTATATAAATCACCCTATAATAGACAGCACTCCTCTAACAGTATGGGTATTAGCACCAATTTTTGCAGTCGGATACGCATTGTACATGCTAGCGTACGAGCTTATCAAAAGGAAACTCCAAAATAAACAAACAAAAACTCCTGAGTGCGATTGAGTAACAAAAACACACTCTACCTCAACATCATCAACACTAATTTGCAAGCATACAAAAAAAGAACAAACTAAATAGTAGTCTTGTTCCTTTTTATTTTTACTGCGTGTACCAGTACAACAATAGAAATAACTATCAGCGCAACCCATATTCCAAAACTGGAAATAGCACAAACCGCTTTTAGTCCCTCATCAAATCCCGTACCAAAAGTCATAATAAGTGTATATTGGAGCGTTAATATAGAGACTAATGCATCAACAAAATTGATATTCCTCACAATCTTTACGCTTAAATGACTCATCTTCCTAGTTTTGTAAAAATTGATAGAAGCCATCACGATCTTGTACACAGTATATGTTGCAATAGTAATAGCCACTATGGAAGAATAATCCACAGTTTTTTCTTGCAACATCATAAGTGTAATTGGCGTAACCAATGCCAAATCAATAACTAATAGTAAAATACTTTGCCATAAATACACTGATTCCCTTTTTTCCTCTTTTTGAGAGTCATCTAGCTTTTGCCTATTCCAACTTATTTCGTTACAACCAACAATTAATTTGATAATGAGTAACAAAAAATAGTATACTGCTATGCTAATATTCCATACAATACCATCTATCACACCTACAAAAAAATTGAAGAGGCAAAATGCTAATGTGATAACAAACGATATTGATGCAAAGATTAATGTCCTAAAAACATAATCATTTTTGAGTCTACGAAAATATTCTCTCATATTTTGCTTTTTCTCTACCATAATCCACCTAGTTAAAGATATTTTTTAATTGTTTTTTTAGTAAAAATCAATAATTGTTTTGCCGATAAAAATATTTAATCAGTACAACTACATAGACAATAAAAACTCAAATATATCAAAATGCCCTACTATGCACTGTGTCTAGTAATATAATCATAAACAATAACCAATTTATATCTATTATAACGCTGTATAAAGCAAGGCAACAAATGTAAAATTAAATTGACTATCAAAATAGGTAATACAAAATAATATTGACTAAGAGGAAAAAGCGCTAAACATGTAAACCGAGAACTCCCGTCAAAAGATGTAAAATCTCTCCCAAGCAAATCTCATATATAAACCTTTGGATATATTCAGGCTCAAGTGACTTTAGATTCCTTTTTGAAAAGCCTCCAGATGCTCCCATCTCAGGTACCTTACCCTTCCATTTCCTAATGTTTATTTTTTCATAAAATTGAATCTCTTTTTTTGTGGAAATATAAAACTTTTTTTTGTAATCATACAATGACTTTGGTAATATATGCAATAACAAGTCTAAAACACCCAGCAACACCAATACATATGCAAGGGTAAAAATTGGGCCTCCAATTGCTTCATACAGTGATATACCCACTATAGCATAACCAACCCCTATAGCTAAACCTATATCTACTATCATAGTGCAAAGTATTATTCTCATATACATCATAATCTGCTACTCCACAAAAAGTTATTTTGTCATGTATTATATTAAATTTTACAAAATATTGTAGTTATTATCTCGGAAAAAATAATCTTAAACATTGTTTAATATATTTTAAATAATTGAGCAAAAAATTGATTTTTAATTATTTAAAATTAAAATATCAAAACTCAAAAAATTGCTCTATCAATTTTATTGATATAATTCACTTGATTTGATATACTAACAGCAATCGATGAGGTGAATATGAATAAAAACTTTAAGAAATCTTATTGGGTATTTATAGGTATCACATTAGTACTACTAGCAGTTTTAATTTGGCTATTTATAGAATTATATCTTGCTCAAGGGAAAGGAGATATACTCTACATTTACTCGGCTTGGATAAGTGTCATTGCTAGCATACTATTTGCTACCATTGTATCTTTTATTGTACAAATCATTAATGACACCAGAGCTATAAATGAGTTAATCGAAAGGAAATCCAATATTCGTCAAAGAGAGATCAGCGAATTATCATATTGTGCATCTTCATTTTTATCCTTGTATCACGACAATGAAGAATATTTAGTAAAAAAATATAACCTAAAAGACTCTGTAGTAAACGGTAAAATCAATATAAACATTATAAAAAATAATATGGCAGCAGTCAATAAAAACCTTGATTCTGCAACTGATGATGATCTAGCTATTAGTAAAAATTACTTGTTGATGTCTGATTTTATCAAAGAGCAATATAATAAACTGGTAGACGAGGTACAAAAAAAACATAAAAAGTTTAATGATATAAATACAGACCTAAATTATGAAGTTTTTACGCAAGATGAGTTAAAAACATTAAATATCATACCAATATTTGCTAAACCCTTTAGTGCCAATTCTTACCAATATATAGAGAGTCTATTAAAAATGGTACGTGCATTTAATCTAAAAATTAATTTTACTTACAATAAGTGGCTAACTTTTGCAACAATGGCAGCAACAATTGATGATGAGGTAAAAGATGAAAATCCAAAACCTAATATTTAATTTAAAAGGATAAAAATATGTTGGTAAGCGAATACTCATCAAAAGATTTTAGCCAGGTATACGAGTTGGCAAAAACATTTGGATCCCTCTCAAAAAACGAAAAAGACTCAAAAAACGCATTGGGCAAACTAAGTAAAACTAAGACTTTTAAATTATACACAGCCAAAGATGGCAATATAGTACTAGGATTTTGCATAGTATATATACATGCGGATCCCTTTGAAAAGTCTGATTTTGCTAGTTTGTGGTACTTTGTAGTCAGTAAATCTTATCAAAATAAAGGTATAGGTACCTTTTTACTAAAACATATCACAAAACAACTTGCAATAAATAACGTAAATTGCATATATCTCACTACAGCACTAGACAACTATGCCTGCCAACATTGTTGCGAAAACAATAAATACCAAAAAGGATTATCCTACAAAAAATACATATAATCAATATCCTTTATATACTTCATCAACTACACATTCCCTCCCCATTGTTCCCCAATACATAAGCATAAGGAGAAGAAATGAATAAAGTCAAAATACAAATGGCAGGCATTAGGAGCATTGATGATGCATTAATGTGCGCTGAATATGGCGTAGATATTATAGGACTCCTAGTAGGTCAGGTGCATTATAGTGATGATTTTATATCAAAAGATTTAGCAAAAATGATAAAACAAGCCTTGCCACACGATATAAAAACAACTTTGATCACACATTTAGATAATGCGACAGAAATCATAGATTTAGCAAAATATATTGATGTAGATTATATACAATTACATTCCAATATCGAAGAAAGCAAAGTACAAAACATCAAAAACAATTTACCTGACAAAAAATTAATTCGTTTGATACATATAGCAAATGATGGCAATATTTTAACTAATATCAACGATATCAAAATAGCTGATTTTTATATCACTGACAGCATAAATATGCATACAAATCAAGTGGGTGGTACAGGGCTGATGCATAATCTAGACACTGATAGAGAATTAGTTAGGTCATTGGATAAACCAGTGTTTATAGCTGGTGGATTGACACCAGATAATGTTGCTAACGTTATCAAAAAATGCAATCCATTTGGTGTAGATGTAAACTCTGGTTGTAGAGCCATAGATGGTACTAGAGATAGAGAAAAGGTCGCCCAATTTGTAAAGAATGCTCATAACTCATAAAATCCACATTACTAAAACCGCTGGTACAAACGCAAAAGTTGGCAAAGAAATATAATTTTATTATAAAAATCATAATTTTTACAGCAAAATATTAATTAATTCAATACTACGCACTCCAATAATTAGCAAAAAATACTGACTAGCAAGAGTCGGTATTTTTTATTAAATTATTTTAATAGATATTTTTAAACAAAATCATTTCCTATCAACTTTAAATTATTTTAATAATTTATTTGCTTGCTCACAGAGCTCAGACAATTTGTCCAACTGCTCTTGATAAATAGGCTCCAATTTGGTTAACTTCTTTTTTTGCACCTTGTTGTGCACCAACCAGCCAAGGAACATCACCCCTATACCTACTACACCAAGTGCAATACCACCGATCAAAAAACCTATACCCTCAAGTACCATAGACATACTCATACCGCCACCGAATACGAGTGCACCTACTACACCAGTGCTCACACCCTCTACAACTCCTGCGTTAGCTTTTTTGGACTTTGTTTTTTCAATATTTGTCAATACTTCATCAATCTTATCCTGCAATTTAATTAATTCTGTCTTGTTTACGATTTTTCTATCTCTCTTAAATGATACATTCACATATGACAGACTAGCGTCTGCTAATGTCGTGCTAGTAACCTCCCAGCCCAAATTTTCATAAGCATCGGTGTACATAGCCTCCATGTCTCTTTTTACTCTTACTGTTTTATAATCATATGTAAGAGGTTTGTTTTCTTTTTGATTTTCCATAATAATTTCTCCTTGTTAAAAAACTCTTTATTTATTCCAACACCTGTTGCGTTGTTAATTAAATTATAGTATAATACATACCAAAAATAGCCAACACAAAAACCAAAAATGTCGAAGTAATAGTAAAAAGGTCCAACACAAAAGTAAATAATGTTGGGATAAAAGGAGATAAGATGAATACATCTGGAAATATCCGCTCACAAAAAACTAAAGAAAAAATTTTTAATGCCCTCACCTATTTATTAAAACACAAAAATTTTAGTGAAATATATGTAAAAGATATCTGCCATATTGCATGCATTAATAGGAGCTCATTTTATGAGCATTTTCAAGATATTAATGACTTGATGATGAAAATGGAGACTGAAATATCCAAAGGCATATCAAATATTTTTTCCAACCCGCCACAATATAATAGAGATAACTTTGTTAAAATGTTTCAATTTGTAAAAGACAACAAGGAGTTTTACACCGCCTATTTGAGGAATAATGAAGGTTCTTTTATGGGACAAAGTGATTTTACCAACCATGTGAAATTGAATAATAATAGTGAGTTTAAATACAAATATAAAGAAAATGAAATGCTGTATCACATGGCATTTTTTGCGGCAGGTCTAAATGCTATGTGCAAGGTTTGGTTGAATACTGGACTAGTTGAGACTCCAGAAAAAATGGCAGATATACTACAAAATGAATATAAAAGCAAAATACAAATGGTAGACTAATCCATAATCTCTATAAGCATAAATATTTTTTGTTATACCAATTATTTTTACAGCAATGATTGCAAAAAAAATTTTAATTAATAATATATATTGTAATAATTATTAATAACAAAACTCACCATTTTACCATTCTAATCTGCCTTACTGCCAAAGCATATTTTATAACTTAAGCCAAATATCTAATCACTTGTTTTACAAATACTTTATTGCCTACTGCATTAAAACTCCCAAATCTTTATAAATTTGAATCAATTCATACATTTGATTTTTTAACTTATATGTGTTAAATTATAAAAAGATAAAGATAAAAAAGAACTCTTCCACAAAATAAAATAATGGGTAATCTACATATGAAAATAAAACAAAGTAATGGTGCAAATAATCTTTTATATGTTTTTTTGATTGTCGGTATTTTGTTGATGTGTGCCGGGATAGGCATTGCAATTTATTATGGTATTGATTCACAAAACTATGCAAAAGTATCCGCAACTATCACAAATATAGAGGTATCAAAAGATAGTGATGGCGACAACAATTATTACGTGACGGTAGACTATGAGTATAACGGAGTACAATATCACGATATTTATACAGGTTACTGGGAAAGAGGCATGTACGAAGGTCAAACAATCACAATATATTGTAACAAAGACCACCCTACTGATATCAGATCAAGCACATTGATGATAATATTACCTTGCGTACTATTTGGTATGGGACTAATATTTACTTTAGTGGTTTCCTTTCCTATACACAAAATGCTCAAACAAAAACGATGGGCAAAAATGGCACTAGAACATGGTGAAAAAATAATTTGCAGGATTACAGCAGTGCACCCAGACTCATCATATAGAGTAAATGGTAGAATAGTGAATAATATAATTGAATGTGTTCCAATAGACCAAAACAAAATTGCCACCTTTTCCAGTGCTCCATACAATCGAAAATACTATGTAGAGATTGGTAGTACAATAAATGTTTATATAGATAGAGACAATCAATTAAATCAATATGTAGACCTAAACTCTATAGAGGCTCCCAATCCTCTAATAAACGATGCCGATTATCCAACCAACTATGAGAATACAGGAAAAGAAGACTCATTAGAAATGGTGCAAACAGCAAAAGACGATAAAGTCTAAAGTTGGTAAAAATATTAAAAATTATATACATTAAAATTTATAATAATTTAGCACTATATTATTTGATATTTTTTTATAAAAAAATAAGAAATAAAATAGTTAATTTTATTAATATTGCAGTCATATAGAGGTAAATATGGGTAATAATCTTGGTATGGAAGAATATATGGAGCAAATGATTTTTGTTTTAAATCAATGTGAATATGTGGAATATCTGTGTTCAAAAAAAGTACTTGAAAAATTAGAGATATCATTTGCCAAAGAAAACAATCTACCAAGGGAAAAGGTAAAAACTCAATTTATAAATTATGGTAATGATTTGATGGTCTACGTCCTCAAGAGTCCCAATACTATACAAACCGTATTGATGGGGCTCCCTACACTAGAGTATGGAAAATTAAAAAAAGAAGCTGAATTGTTGTATCATTTTCATCAAATTGATAGCTCGGTCATCGCTCCTACAGAATACAGGGCCATGGAGGCAGGAAGATTTAAACGAGAATTTATCATAACCCCATATGTATATCAAGCACGTTGCATCTCTAATTACAAAGGTGAATTTGGATTGTACATTCCAGAACCACAATACAGATTTGCTCCAACCACAAAAGAGCAAACATCTATAATAAAAACTTGCATAATTGCTAAATTAATTTCCTGTTTTGACCTAGATAATAATATGGGTATAAGCAAGGTCGAAGTAATCGGTGGAGATTTTATATTACAAAAAGGTTGGGAAAAGCAAGAGCCGACTTACGAAAATACATTAAACTCTCTATTGCTTATTTCTGCAAGGGACAGCATACATTGCTCATTAGAGGAATACATTGACTTAATAAAAAAAGAATTTCCATTAAAAACTAAACATCTAGACGATTACAAGGCCAATAATAATTATGTCCTAAATACGTGTTGCGAGATTCCTTTTACCGAACAAGAAATTTGTAAGGGCATTGAGCTTGGATTGGAATCAAAACAACAAATGCAAAGCAGTTTGATAAAAAGTATGTAATGCAAATTGGATCTATATATAAAAAACGCACCGATTCATTACCCACGGTGCGTTTTTTATTTATTTAAAATTACAAAAACTATTTTTTCTCTCTTTTAAAACATATAAACCAATCTAAACAATATTGATTTGGATCTTTGCTCTCCACTCTATCCTTTGCCACACCACAAGACCCTGCTGTTGGAACAATCACATCATCGCCAGGGCGCCAGTCTGCTGGAGTTGCTACATTATCTTTGTCAGCCTTTTGTAGTGCAATTACCAGACGTTTTATCTCATCAAAATTACGTCCTGTGCTGAGAGGATAATATAATATTGCCCTAATCTTTGCCTGTGGATCAATAACAAATACTGCCCTAACGGCTTGTGTAGTAGATTGACCTGGTTGAATCATACCATACTTGTTTGCAATCTCCATTTTGACATCTTCTATCAGAGGAAATTTCACCTCAATATTCTTCATACCATTCCACTCTAATTCTTGGATCTTCCTAAGCCAAGCGATATGAGAATACAATGAATCTACACTCAAACCAATCAACTCAGTATTGAGTGCCTTAAACTCATCAATCATTGAGCCAAAGGTCATAAATTCTGTAGTGCACACAGGTGTAAAATCTGCTGGGTGAGAAAATAAAATCACCCACTTACCCTCATAATCTTTTGGGAAATTAATTTCTCCTTGGGTCGTCACTGCTGTAAAACTAGGTGCATCATCACCTATCAATGGCATTCTATAATTTTCTTCCATAATTTCTCCTCCAATTCACTTTACCTAACAATATATGTAAAATGTAGTAAATTGTCAATTAATTTAACATAGTTGATAGCATTTACCAAAGTTTAAAGTTTTAATTACTACATTGTACAAAAGTACCAGACTAATAAATCTATCATATTACACTAGTATAATTTATTTGACAAATGCATTAAATACCACTTTATCACCATTGGTACCAACAACATATTCGCCTAGGCTCGCCTTGTGAGCAGAAACAGTTATCTCATCACCCTCAACACATTCGCTAACAAAATTTATCTCAAAGTGCGTATAAGTCTTATTGTCAATTGCATTTAGGACTAAATTAGCATAATTTGTATTGTTCATGTGCTTGTTGTGATCCAAATCACTAAACCCTACTTTGTACACAAATTTTTTATCTAATAAAATATCAGGCAGTATGATTTTTTCAAACTTTGTGTCATAATTTTTATCCAAACAATACTCACCAACAAAGTTTACATTATCTGTCCTTTGCAGAGCTCTCTTGACGGTATCTATAACGCACCACTTTGATGCGCCTATTACTAATACTTCACCGCTTTCACTACTTATCTTGATATCTCTATCAAAATCCACTCTCCCTTTTACATGTGGCCAAGTCTCGACTATCACAGTTTGGTTAATCTCAGGCATTTTGATAATATCAAATTTTATTCTACTGAGCACCCAGTAAAGATTCTTATCAAGCATTGTCAGATAGCCCACTCCAATATCCTCAGCATGAATAGTTGCGACATCTTGGAAAATGCTCAAGATTGACTTTGCAGTCAGTCTATCATTTAAATCAAAATAACTATTATACAGCGTAATTTTTGTTTTGTATTTCATTATTGCCATAGCATAGCCTCCCATACTTTATGTAATCATATCATATACAAATTTAATTTGCATAATTTATTTTTAAATAATAACTTTTGCACATTTTTGTCTAAATTTATAAAATGTTTTTAATCCAAAAAATTAGGGATATATATCCCTAAAAAAATTTTATCTACCGCCGAAGGTGACACTAGGGGGCTCTATCACGCTATCTACATCACTATCCAGTAGCCCGTCATTGT
>CALWPF010000021.1 GCA_944383355.1 uncultured Clostridia bacterium | reverse complement strand
GCACAAAGAGCAAATTATGACGGCAATACCAGTACTGTTGTGGATACAGATACTACCACATCGTACTGGACTCGTACCGCACACTACAATGGTTCTAGATATGTTTGTGGTATAGTTAGTACTGGTGCATCTAGTGCGACCAGTTACCCAAATGTTTCTCAAGGGGTCCGCCCAGCATTACACTTAAATTTATCTAAGATACTGTATGAGTCTATGCCATTTACACAGTTTACAGGTACAGATAGCCTAGGTCAACCAGTTACATATAATGTAAGTACCAGCCCATATAGTACAGATATAATTATAAATAGTGTAGAGATGCTGGGTACAGAGCCAGCTAGTTTGGTAATACCGGATACCTATGTATACAATGGTACTACATACTATGTTAGGTCAATATACAGTGCTTCTCAAGTAAATTATGGAGCATTTTACTTATCCAAGGACTTGTTACTTGGAGTTACATTACCAAGTAGTATACTAAGTGTTGGAGATTACGCTTTTAACGATTGCTCCAATTTATCTACAGTGATTTTTTACAACGAGTTTGGTGATGTCAATGACATAGGTAGATATGCATTTTATGGCAACTCTAACAATGTACGGTATTGGTTTAATACCCAAACTTGCCTAGACATTGCATTATCTGCTTATACACTAGACAACACAAAGTTTACCAACAATAGACTAGACCTACTGTCTAATGCGGTGGTAATAAATGTAACCAATGGCTCTGGTACAGGCTTGTACGCAGTAGGAGACAATGTAACAGTATCTGCATATCCATATAATGATACACTAATAGTGTTTGGCGAGTGGATAGACCAAAGTGGTAACTCATTGAGTACAAGTGAAGATTGGTCCTTTACAGCCAGTACAAGTATGGATATATATGTAGAATACAAGTTTGTATTTGGTAGTTATGACATAACGCATATATCTCAACTATTCTGGATAGCAGAGCGAGTGAGCGAAGGGATAGACTTTGCGGGTACCACATTTAACCTAACAACAGACTTGTATCTCACTACAGTCCTAGACCAAGTATGGCAAACGATAGGGGATAGCACACACAACTTTGCAGGTACATTTAATGGTAACGGCTATACCATATATTATACAGCAAGCGACAACGCAACTCTCAATGGTGGGACAGCACTACATGGCAGTGATGTAGTAATATTCAACCCAAGCAATACAGGAACAGTGCTCAATCTAGGGACTAGTGGTGATGTCTCGCTAGGCATTGTTGATTTGGGGGAAATGCTTGAAGATTTGTGCCCGTCAGGCGATAAGAATGATGACATATGGGCTGATAAAATATTATCTAAACCTAGGTGATGTAATTTGTATTTCATTAAATAAATACCCACTCTATAGTAAAGAATAGAGTGGGTATTGTTGTATTTTGCTAACTTATATAATTTATCAACTTCAATTAATACATAACAAGCAGTATTAAAAGTTGGTACAAAACATTAGTGCATATTATGCACATTGAGTGTTTGTTTATATTCCTATATAAATTTATTTTTAAATTATAACAATCTTGGTATCCATGGGTGATGCATTGTGCTATGAATAACAAATCTATATTGTGTTATAGGAAAAGGAACACAAGTATAGTGCATATTATTGTAGAGAATATACCTTGAGTAAATTTTTGCAAAAAGTAAAATGGGATACTGATATTGCACTTTGATAAAAAAGTAATTGCTTGTAGGTTTATGCTGAGGCCTCCAAAGCTAATAATACCACAGCCAATAATTGTTATAGTTGCAAGGTTTGATGTAGTGCAAGTAGATAGATCCATACAGCCTCTGGTAATCTCGACTAAACCTGTAAGTATACCTGTTATTAAATCAGGGGATAAACCGATTAGATTAAAAACGAATTCTAACGGTATGATTAGTATATCTATTATATGGAAATTAAATAATACCTCTATTACAATGGAGCATATGGCGATGTAAGCTCCTACCATTAGTATTGATATTATTGAGTTGTATACACTATCTCCAAGGATATTGTCTATGCTTTTTTGTTGTATTTTGGGTTTGTTGCTGAGAGTTTTTATCTGTTGATATCCATAATTCCTGTACAATAGTCCATTGCATAAGGCGCCCAGCAGATGAGCTACCAACATTATAACACCAGCTGTTTGAGAGACAAACATACCAACACCCACAGAGCCTATTACAAACAGTGGTCCAGAGGTGGAGGTAAATGAGTTAATACGTATTAACTCATCTTTTGTAATACTGCCTCCTTGATATAATTCGCTACTTAGTTTTGCACCTACTGGATAACCAGATACAATACTCATAACATACACAAAAGCGCTGACTCCTGGACAATGAAATAATTTTTGCATAGGCTTTTGTAATAGATTGGATAATTTGTCTAACACTTGTAATTGAGTAAGAATCTTTGTCAAAAAGAAAAAAGGAAATAGTGCGGGCAGGACATTATTGGCCCATAGCAGTATACCACCTAATGTGGCTTGCATATAAACACTAGGGTTGAGCACTAGTGCAAGCATCAAGATAATGACAATTACTCCTACTATCAACTGCCATTTATTTATTACCATTAGTTTCATAACTTATTTATATGATGTGGATTGGTATTGTTATGTAACCAAAACAAAAAGTATTTTTTTTTTATTTTTGCTTTAATATTGCATATTTTGGCAAAAAATGTATATGAGTAAAATTGCCAAAAAATCATTTGCTAAAATCTCTACATTATGTTATCATTACAATACTTGTTTATTTGATAATAAAGTAAAGAGGTACAACTATTGGGAATTCTGGATATTATTACTAGCGGAGCAGCATTCCAAGAGATTTTTGTATTGTTGGTTGCATGGTTGATTGCTATCACAGTTGGTATAGTGGCACACGAATTCATGCACGCATGGACAGCTTACAAGAATGGAGATATTACTGCAAAAGCTATGGGGCGTATGACACTCAATCCTATCGCACATTTTGATGCGACAGGATTTTTGTGTTTGTTGCTCCTTGGCTTTGGTTGGGCAAAGGGTGTGCCTGTAAATGAAAATAATTTTAGGAATATCAAAAAAGGCCGTATTTGGGTATCACTGTCAGGAGTCTTGATTAACATTGGTATTGGTATAATATTTAGTATGTTTGCCGTGTTGTGTTTTTACTTTTTGGACACAAGCATACTGATATGGAACTTTGTTAGTATGCTTTGCTATTATATGGCAGCAGTCAACTTGTTTTTGGGTATTTTTAATTTGTTACCTATTTATCCACTTGATGGATACAATTTTATAGCGGCATTTTTACGTTATGATAACAAGTTTTGTGTCTTTATGCGCAGTTATGGCGCATTGATATTATTTATAGTCATAATATTCTCTGCGCTATTCCCAGCATATGGTTTGGGACAGCTGATGTCGTGGATAATGGGCGGACTAATGGTAGGTTTCAGTTATTTGTTCTTTGGTATTGGAGGATAGCTATATGCAACAGAATACAGATATAGATGAGCGTATTGATACACCCGAGATAGAAAACTTACAGGTTACAACCACACAAAGCGATGATGATTTTGGTGATGTTTGTGATATGGTTTTTCATTTTCAAGATCAAGAGGGGCCACTTGATGTCTTATGGAAATTGGTAAAGTCTACAAAACTAGATATAAAAGATGTAAGACTTGCAGATATTACTGAGCAGTTTTTGGATTATGTGCGGGCACTAAATGATATTGATATGGAGAGTATGAGTTGGTTTATCCGAGAGGCTGCTACTTTGCTGGAGATAAAATCAAAAAGTTTATTACCAAGAGAGGAAGAAGAGGAGCCTGATGAGATAGATGAAGAAGAGCTGTACAAGCGACGTATGGAGATGTACAGGATATTCAAAGAAACAAGTGCGGAATTGGCGACTTTGGAGAATGTTGACCGTTTTTACAAAGAGCCCGAAAAAAGTGCTAATGATTATCGTATAGTGCTAAAGAATATGAATATGCAAGGCTTGGTAGATGCCTTTAGTAAGTTACTCATTAGGCTAGACGAAAAAGAACGTCCACAGATACTAGAGAGGAAGATATCAAAAGATAGGTTTACCGTAAAGGAAAGGATAGCTACTTTGCGTGAGCGGTTGGAAACGCAGAAACATTTTCGCTTTACCGAGATGTTTGAAGGTGATTTTACTAGAGGTGAGATTATAACAACATTTTTGGCAGTATTGGAGTTATTAAAGATGCAAATAGCAACCGTTGTACAAAACAGTACTTTTGGTGAGATTGATATCCAAAAGAAAGAGGGAGGGGTAATCGATGACAGTACAGAAATTAGCGAGTATAATTGAGGGGATTTTATTTGTCGCTGGTGTGGGTGTCAGCATTGCTGATATAGCAGAAAAATTAGAGGTCAAAGAGTCAGATGTGAGCGATGCTCTAGATTATTTGGATAAAAAATATAATGAAGAGTCTGGCTTGCAAATTATTAGATACAAGGACAAAGCCCAATTTTGTACCAATCCTGATAATGCTGATGCTATATCTACTGTACTTAATCCTATAAAGGAGCGAGCGCTTACTCGTACAGCATTGGAGACGGTGGCTATAATAGCATATAAGCAACCTATTACCAGATTGGAAATTGAGAATATTAGGGGTGTATCTAGTGATTATGCTATACAGTTACTACTGACACACAATTTGATTGAGGTAGTAGGGCGCAAAGATGTAGTGGGCAAACCTCTATTATTTGGTACTACTGATGAGTTTTTAAAGCGATTTGAGCTAAAGAGCCTAGATGACTTGCCAAAATATGAGGAGTTGATGGAGCAAATTGCTGTACTATCTCAAGGTATGCAGACCGATGCTTTATACAACGAGTTTGATATTCCAGATACAGATGAGGAAAGTGTGCCTGCCGAGGCAAATGCATAAAAAATAGTAAATTGTAAAAATTTGGTAAAATGTACGAATTTTTCGTGCATTTTTTTGTTTTTATTTCTCATAATAGAGTTATGGACTGGTATATTTATGGACTAATCATAATAATGGTCATTGCATTTTTGAGTTGTTTACCGATATTTTGTCAGGTAAGATTTTATGTGAATGCATTACATAATCTTGGGGCTGTTTCTTTTAGTATTTTTGGAATTAGATTAGTGTGCTTTCAATTGGAATTGCACCCAGATAGCATTAACATAATTCGTTGGCACAAAAAAGACAAAGAAATACCTCTTTCTAGCATAGACAAAGGAGCAATATTTTTACAGTTTTTTTTGCAAAAGGTATTGAACTGGACTAGCATTAGACAATTTTCGATTTTCTTTGGAGTGGGGAAAGAGAATGATGCATTTTTGCCCAATATTGCTGGCGGAATATTTTTGACAATCATGAGTGCGTTGGTGGCATATTTATTTAATTTGAGAGGTGAATTTCCGTGTTATTTGGGTGTGGATTCTGATTGTGAGCACAGTGAAATCAAGATGTCTGGCTACATTAGCTTTGCGCTAGTCCCGTTGTCGTTGATTTTTAGTGTTTTATCTGCACTATGTAAAACAAAAAAGGTGGTAAATGTTTATGAGCGAATCTTACGAAAAAACAAAAATAGAACAACTAATTAATGGGGCTTTGGGCAATATTAAAACATTAGTGGATATGGAGACTGTAATAGGTGATGCCATCGATATGGGTAATGACTGCAAAGCTTACCCTATCATAAAAATTAGTGTCGGGATAGTAGCAGGCGGTGGAGAGTATTCAAACAAATTGATTATCCGAAGGGACAAGTCGTATCCATTTGCAGGTGGTACAGGGGCTGGGTTTACTGCTGAGCCTATAGGTTTTTTGGTAAGTAGACCAGATGGTTGTGAGATGATTACTGTGCAGAGTAAGAATGCTATGAGTAATCTTATGGAAAAAATGGGTGATGTAATGGCTAATTATCTAAAAAAAGTGGCAAACAAAACTGGGGAGGAAGTAAAAGATGACAAATAGTTTGTCAAGATACATATCTATTATATGTTTTTTAATGGTACTAGTAATTTGTATTACAGCTCTTTGCAAGATGGATGGTGCCTTTGTTGTAGCGGAGATAATTGATGAGATTGGTGATGGTAGCATAGAATATCATAGTAGTGCAAAAGCCTGTGTGGTCTTGGATAGTGGTAGTGGTAGGATTTTTTATCAAAGAAATAGTGACACAAGATTAGCTTTGGCAAGTACTACAAAAATCGTAACTGCTATCACAGCAATTGAGAATTGTTCCGATTTGGATACAAAATTTAAGGTTGATGACCGTGCAATAGGTATATATGGTACCAGTATTTATTTGCAGCGAGGTGAGGAATTATCCACTAGAGAGTTGTTGTATGGGTTAATGTTACGTAGTGGTAACGATGCGGCAACTGCAATAGCGTACCATGTGGGAGGCAGTGTTGAAAAGTTTTGTGAGATGATGAATGCAACGGCAAAAAAGGCAGGTGCAATCAATAGTAATTTTTGCAATCCGCATGGTTTAGATGACCCCAATCATTATACTACCGCTATGGATTTAGCAAAAATCACGGCATATGCGTTGGAAAATCCAACTTTTAGCGAGATTGTCAAAACCAAGTCTACTAAAATTGCTGGTGTGGATAATGAGAGATATCTAGTCAATAAAAATAAGTTATTGAATAATCTAAAAGGTTGTATAGGCGTCAAGACAGGTTTTACTGACGATGCTGGTAGGTGCTTAGTTTCGGCATGTGAGAGAGATAATTTTAAGGTGGTTTGTGTTGTGTTAAATTGTGGGCCAATGTTTGAGGAAAGTGCCGATATGCTGGAGGCTGTTTACAACAAATATCAAAATGTGGAGGTACTGGAGCCTTATCATTATGTACGCAGTATTCCTGTAGAAAATGGTGAGGAGAATAGCGCAGAATTGTATTCGAAAAAGGGGTTTTCGTATCCATTGAGCAGTCAAGAATACGAAAAAATTAGCGTGGTGTATGATTTACCAGAAAGTCTTTGTGCCCCAGTAGATAGTGAAAAAGCGGTAGGAAAGGTTAAAGTTTATTATGATAAACACTTGATTTTTAGCGAAGAAATATATACAATGAAAGGAGTAGAGTCCAAGTTGATAAAAGATAAGTTAAAGTCCATTTTAGATAATTGGTCTATATAATCCTTGGATAAATTTATTTAAGTACTAATGACGGAGATGTTATGAGATTAAACAAGTTTATGGCAAGTAGTGGAGTAGCTAGTCGCAGACATTGTGATGAGATAATAGCTGCTGGTCGTGTCAAGATAAATGCACGTGTGTGCAAAAAATTGGGTACACAGGTTAACCCTGATCTAGATATAGTGACAGTAGATAATAGGCCTATTCGTATACGAGGGCCTTTTGTCTATTATATGTTAAACAAGCCTACAGGTGTTGTTACTACAGTTATGGATCCTGAGGGTAGGGAGACTGTCATGGATTACATTCCTAGTAATACCGGCAAACGTTTGTATCCAGTGGGGCGCCTAGATTATAATACTAGTGGACTTTTGTTGATCACTAATGATGGGGATATTTCTCAAAAATTAATGCACCCAAGTTTTGAGTTTGGCAAGACTTATTTGGCAACCATAGAGGGTAAACTCAGTGATGCAGAGATAGAGAAACTAGCTAATGGGGTAAATATTGGAGGATTTGTAACTAGTCCAGCTACAGTAAAATATGTTGGTACAAAGGGTAACGATTCCACCTACAGTCTTACAATACATGAGGGTAAAAATAGACAAGTTCGCAAGATGTTTTTGTCTGTTGGTTACAAAGTCAAAGAATTACAAAGAGTTGCATTAGGTAAACTCCAGTTGGGAGACTTGCCAGTGGGCGAGTATAGACCATTGACAGAGCAAGAGTTGGATTATTTGCGAAATCTCTAGATTGCCGAGTAGATTATATTAACTCACATCTTGACATATAATTAATATTATCTATGCATTTTTTGTGATAAAGAAAGGAGAAGGTTATATGTTCTTTTATAGGCTTTGCTGGTTTTTGGTGTGGTTGCCGGTGCGACTGTTGCTTCCTACTCGTATGATTGGTAAAAAGAATTTACCCAAGGGTAAGAGAGCAATTATAGCAGGTAATCATCAGTCCAATTGGGACCCTGTATTGGTAGATGCTTATATGTGGCATCGCCCTTATGTGTTGGCAAAACATACACTTTTTGAAAACAAACTCTTGGGGGCGGTGCTACGCAGTTATGGTGCTATACCAGTCAATCGCCAAGAGGTCGGTATAAGTACTATTAAAGAAGTGATGAAACTCTTGAATGATGATAAGTGGTTGTTAATATTTCCTCAAGGTACTAGAGTGGACAAAATGGAAGATGGTGATGCTATAAAAAACGGGGTAGCATTATTTGCCCTAAAAACTAATTCTCCTATAGTGCCAATATGGTTTGTCAAAAAGCCAAGGATGTTCCGATACAACAAGATATTGGTTGGAGAGCCGTTTTATTTAGATGAGTTTGCTGGGCAAAAACCGACAAAAGAGGTACTATCTCAGGCGAGTGATGTAATAATAAAAAAGATGTTGCAATTGCGGGATGATTACGAGGCTCAGCGTATTGCCAAAAAGAATAAAAAAAGAAAAAAAGCAGATGAACCTATGGATAATTCAACTGGTGATGATTTGCAAATGATTTTGACTAATCCTATGAAGGCAAGTGATAGTGAAAATTTAGATCAAAAGCACAAGGCTACTAGTGTACGCAATGAAGAAGTATCAAAAGCTGACATCAATCAATAGGTTGATGGGGCAAATAAGGATGAGACGGATAAAAATAATTAAGGGTAATCAGTCTTGATTTTTAGGTAATTTGTGGTAAAATAAAGATAGCAAAATTTTGGTGGGTTATCCCACTGATATGCTGATGTGGCTCAGCTGGTAGAGCAGCGCACTCGTAATGCGCAGGTCACGAGTTCGAATCTCGTCATCAGCTCCATTGGAAAAACTTGGATAAATGTCCAGGTTTTTTGTTTGATATAAATTTGATACAAAGTTATATAACTTAAGTGTAATATTTGCGATAGACTCAACAAACTGCTAAAATAGTCCTTATTTTATATATTCTAAATTAAAAAATATAAATCAATCTATATAAATATTATATAAAGAGTGTTTAGTAGCACTGTGTTAAATAATTGTTATTTTATCAGTTAATTATGGTGCTTTTGGGTTGGCTAAATACACAATTCCGCAAAATTTTGCATATTGACAAAATAGTATATATGTGCTAAAATATTTGCAGTAAGATTTTTGAGGTAAATTAATATGGCAAAAGAGTTTGATTTGAATGCTTATCACTATGATATTATGCGTAAAAACGGTCTAGTTGTAGAGCGTCCAGCTGTTGAGACTTTTACTGAGCCAACAGTGCTAGAAAGAGTGCGAGACGGTGCTGTTAGATTGGGTGAGTATACTAGAGATGGGGCTACTAGACTCGGCGAGTATGCTAGAGGTGGTGCCACAAGGCTTGGTACTTATGCTAGGAATGGTGCTAATAGACTCAGCTCTTATATTACGAATACTTTTGGTAGTGCTGTTAGTGAATCATCAAGGACTGCTGGGAGTGTTGCTGATGCAGACATGGACGATGATAGGAGTAGGCTGGCTAGAATCATAGAGGCTCGTCGCTCAAGGCGTGAGGAGACGACAGCAGACGCAGGCGAAGAGTTGAAAAGTCCTGAGGCAAAACCATCTATTACAATGTTTGATGACGAAGCGGATATGACCGAGCACAAAGATGATGAAACAGTAAAACTGGAAACCACAGACGAAACATTTGATAGTAGTGAATCTAGTGTTGATGGGGAGTACAGAATAGCTGTTCATACAGTAGAGGACAGCGTAGATGACACTGAGGCTACTATATATGACGAGATATTAGATGACGATGATCCAGAGTTAAATCTTAGTGACGAGGAAATTGATGAGCGTATGGATGCTGCCATCGCATGGATGGAGGAGCAAGAGCAAATAGAGGCAGAGTCTAGTGAGACAGTTGAGTCCGCTGAGGAGGGAACTGAGAAATTAGATCAAGATAGAGTAGATCAAAGAATAGATACTTCATCAACTGATTCAAATTCTTTGGGTGATAGGATTGTCGAGAGATTCCGTAACACATTTGGTGGCTTGCGTAATAGATTGAGTGATTGGAGAAATGGTAACAATCCAAGTATAGCTGCGAATGCTAATATTGAGAATGGTAACATTGAGGAAGAAGTGGCGCAAGCAAATATTAATGTTAGACAACCTTCACAAACATCAGCGAGTTTTGCTGTAAGTAGTAATGATAGTATAACCCCTGAGAGTGTAGAGAGTGAAGCTTTTTCAAGAGATGAAATTCCACAAACTATCATAATAAACTCAGAAGAAAAGACAAGTACACCAGCTGAAACAGTTGATACTATGCCTGAGTTTGCAGAAGATGCTGTAGATGTTAGCGCAGATGATTCTATTGATAATATTTACAGAGACAGTAGTATAGAGCAGGTATCAGCACACGAGGACGGGACAGAAGATGATGTTGATATATTTGCTGTGACTGATGGCGAGAGAGAGGGAACGGCAGAGTTTTACGAAGATGAAACTGATGTTTTGGATAACGAGCCTCAATCTGTAGATGAGGTCAAAGTTAAAGAGCAAGAGGCGGAGAAATTACCAGGAGATACTGAGATGGAGACAGGAGATAGTGTATTTGCTCAATTAAAACGTAGAGTAGCAAAAGGTATTACTGGCAAGAGTAATCTTAAACTATATAATGAATCTAGTGCGAAAAAATCAAATTCTAATGAGATTAGATTAGATTATACTTATACTGAGTTGACAGATGCTGACAAAGATAGGATTTTGAATAAGTTTGATAGGGTAGATGATTACTTTAATAGAAGAGATGAGGCTTTGCATGGTGATGAGCCAGTACTTGCTAGTACTCTTCGTGCGCAAATGGAAGTTGTCTTTACTGAAATAGAAAAGAAAGAGTTTAAGAAATATGACAAAGTTGTAGCAAAGATAAGGATGTTGGAGAATGTATACACTCAAACAGATTTATTCCATACTGCAGCAAGGAAATTGGTAACAAAGCTTGATATTGCTAGTGATTTTTATCAACAAAAGTTATTATCTCTATACAAGGATTTACGTGACATTGAGCACACATTGCATGTGGCGCAGAGCAAGCGTAGAGAGTATGGTTTGCCATACAGTGTAGACGCAAGCGAGTTTTTGATTGCTTACCACGGCTCTCGTGAGGCACAGGTGATATATGATACCACTTCAGTTTTGGGGGCAAACAATGTACGAATATTCGCAGAGCCGGAAAAGACAAAATTTATTGACGAGTTTGAAAACAAATTTATAGATTTAGCAAAATCTCAATACTATGCAAAATATGACGAGAGCAATCCTTTGTATTTGTGTGCTAGACAATTTGGTGTGACTACTGATGAGGTTTTGGACATTATGGAAGAGATTCAATATGGTGTACAAAATAGAGATGAATTTATTCGTAGATTAGTAGTATTAAATGGTGTGAGCAAGATTAACAAAGACAAGATGGACTTTGTTGTTAGAGAAGTGGCATCTATTAGTGATTTTCAGTTTGATGAATTAAAGAAAGATGTGCAAGAGATGACCACAGACGGTAGGCAGGCGGAGTTATTGGATTTAATAGATGATGTTAGTGAGTATCGTGAGTTAAATCCTCGTAGACCAGAGCAGACTACAGCATTTTTTAGAGTATAATTTATGTTTAATATAAAATTGAGTTGTTATTTTGGGCAACTCTTTTTATTTTTTGTAACAAAATTATTTTATTGTGCATACTATGCAATAGGCGAATAAAAACAGGGTCTAATTTCGCACTTTTGAGAATAGGAGTAATTAGAATGCCCTGTAATTGTTTAAATAATAACTGGAATATTCGTAATAGACGAGTGCTGGTAGTCAATGGCCCAACTGGTGCTACTGGTCCCGCTGGCTCGAATGTAATCTCTGTAAATAATGCATACCTTTCTACTTATGGTCCCGTGAGCGTTGCAACATTTGGAGATATTCCCCTAACAAGTAATAATGTATTAAACGGTACATCAATTACGCACAACACGGGTGACGCCATAGTAAACTTGGATATTGGGACATATATAGTTAATTTTTGTGCCTGCTGTACTTTGCCTGTCGGACAAACGGTAGGGAGTATGGCATTGTATCTTAATGGTATAATGTTACCTGAGACCGCAGTACTTGAGAGTGGTAATGCTGGTGATACAGTTTGTTTTGGTGGAAATGCTATTTTGCAATTAGATGCGAGTGGGAATACAAAATTAGTTAATCTCACTAGTGGAGATACCGATTTTCGCAGAGTAATGCTTACAATAGTACGCTTGCGATAATCAACTATTTATATAGTAGTTTTTATTTTGTTGTGTTAGAATCTCTGTAAGATTACTCGTTTTATTTAATATCCTGGATAGGATATTTTTTACTATTTTCCGTTAAAATACAATAAATTTAATCACTTATTTGGATAAATAATCCAGCAATAGTTATGTTATATATAAAATACTTTTATCAAGTGGTTCGGTGGATATCAAACTGTTAATCTACTTATGCCACATTGGCAGGGGGCACTGCTAGTCATGGCTCTAGTGTAACATTATTTTCCAGTGATATAGTGGGGACAATAGTAGACCTAGGTGTTAATGGTGATATATCTCTGGGAGCGGTTGATTCTGGCGGTATTCTAAATGAATTGCCTCCAGTAAATAACGACAATGACTATGTTTGGGAGGATAATGTAATATCTAAACCTCGATAGAGTATTGGCTATGATGTGCCATGTATGTGTTTAAAAATTTCATATGGCAGTCGATTTGTTGGGCGTATTTTAAGATAGATTGTAATAAACTGGTTTGGCACTTTTAAGGATAATTTTTTTAACTATAACAAAATAAGTAATATTATCACTATAGCAGTCAAATATGAATTAATAAATTTACTATTAAAGAAAGAATACGATTAAGTTTTTAAATGAGTTGTATATAAACAAAAAGCACCTTTTGTGGTAGTCTACGCAAAAGGTGCTTTGTTATTTGTGTATTGTTTAATATTGACTATAATAAGGCAATGAGTTGAGAACAACATTGCGCTAAGTAATTGGGAGATTATTAGTTTTGGTTTGATGTTTATATTATAAGCATTTTTGTAGTATGTTCATGATATCTTCTAGAGTCGCTGGTTTGTTATTGACTATAATGGCACCATCGTTGAGTGCTTTTTTTGCTATTGCTGGCAATTGCTCAGCAGTTACACCAAAATCTGACAAACGGGTAGGTAAGATGCCTTGCTTATTTAGAGTGTCTATAAATTCCTCTACAAATTGTATTGTGCGTTCTGCTCGTTTGTCAGCGGGAGTGCTGGCAAAAGCATTTGGACCAGCAAGATATACTAGCATTTCCTCATAGGTTTCTTTATTGGCATCAAGGTTAAACCTCATACATTCAGGTAGTAGTATTGCCATAGCATTACCGTGTGGGACTCCAGCTTCGCCACCACATGCGTGACCTATGGCATGAACAATGCCCACCATAGCATTGCTAAAGGCTATACCTGCCATAGTAGATGCCACCGCTAATGCTATTCGGCTGTCATCAGTAGGAGCAGTGGTGGCCACTAGTAAATTTTGAGTAATTAGTCGCATAGCGCTAATGGCAAAAGCATCTGATATGGGATTTTTTTGTAGACTGCTAAATGCCTCTATAGAGTGGCACAAGGCGTCTAATGCTGTACTAGCTATGAGTTTTGGTGGTAGAGTCTTTGTCAATCTTACATCGATTATAGCTGAGTCTGGTAATAATTCGCTGGATATAAATTCCATTTTTACACCAGTAGAGTGGTTTTTGATAACTGCTACTGATGTGCATTCGCTACCCGTGCCACATGTGGTAGGTAGTACTATAAAAGGTATATGTTTTCCTTTTTTTATAATCTCATTGCCAGCTAGACTCATTATATCTTGTTTGCCTTGGGATAGTGCCATACGCACGCCTTTTGCTGTGTCTATCACACTACCACCACCCAAGGCAATAATACCATCACAGACATGCTCTCTATAATAGGTTATAATATCATTTATTACAGTGGTTGAGCTGTCTGGTGGTATATCAGTATATTGTTGTGTAGCATCAACGCCAGTATCTTTTATGATCTCTACTATATCATCTAATAAACCTATTTTTTTTATACCATGGTCAGATAATATTAGTGGTCTATGGCTACCCAAAAAGTCTAACTCATACCCAATGTTTTCCAAAGCTTTGTCGCCTGCTAAAATTTTTACAGAATTAATAAATTCGAAATATTGTTTCATTATTGAACCTCCATTGGCGTGCCTTTGTATTTTGTCTTGGCAAATAGTATATAGCAATAAAGTTTGAGAGTACAGCATTTTTTGCGAATCTTAGGTAAAATGTTTTTTGTCATAAAACGAGGGAATAGGTAACATTCCACACGATTTATTACTCTTACTAGAGTCAAACCTTGAGATATATCTCCCGCTAACAAAATTTGGTGTTTTGCATACGCTTGACCTATATTTTGCCTTGCTAGCATGGTTGCTTTTGCGCTGCTAGAGTTCTTAAAAGTGATTTCTAGGTCACTAGGAGCATATTCTTTTGTGGTATAAAATTTACCGTTCTCTCTAATCAGTCGAATATAACTACCGTTTGGCATTACTCCTAAACTAATGCTGAAATTTTGTGGTAGGGTATCCAACTCTTGTTTTACTATATCATCATATTTGTACGCCCCGATTATTCCTTTGCACAAAATAGGGAAAATTAGACTACACAGTTTACTTTTTCTTATTTCTTTTCTCATAATATGTATATTGTAAACATAATTTTGATAAAAATCAAACATTTAGACATAAAATTTGTTTGATTTTCAAAATATTGCATGCGAAGCCATATTTTTAGCAAAAATTAACTTGTATTTTAACAGGTAGGGGAAAGGTAAAGAGGTAATTGTTGCTTTGTTACTTTAATTAAGTATTTTTATTTTTGTATAATAACTTGATTCAATCATAAACAATAGTTGTTTATATAATTTCATCATATTTGTGTCTTTTGCATAACGATATACATATATACTAAGTATGTAGAGAGGGTATAGGAGTGTACATTAGTATAGGCACTATTATTGGGCGTCGCCATTTAGTTTTTTATATTATTAAATGACTTTTTTGTTAAAACAAATAAAATATAAAAAGTTAAATTATTTCAAAAAATTTGTTGACAAAAGTTAAATTATAATGTATATTAATATCGTTGTATCACTAAATATCGGGGTGTAGCGCAGTTGGCTAGCGCACTTGATTTGGGATCAAGGGGTCGGGGGTTCGAGTCCCTCCACCCCGACCACACCGTGATACACGGTTTTGTGAGGCTCAGTAGCTCAGCTGGTTAGAGCGCCGCCCTGTCACGGCGGAGGTCGAGAGTTCGAACCTCTTCTGAGTCGCCATTGTGCTAGATACTTGTTTTAACTGTATCAGCACATATTTTTTAGGAAAACTACAAAACACGAGGCAGTGTGCCTTTTGGGACTATAGCTCAGTTGGTTAGAGCTATCGGCTCATAACCGATCGGT
>CALWPF010000020.1 GCA_944383355.1 uncultured Clostridia bacterium | reverse complement strand
GTGTTGAAGTAACAAGAGAAGAACTTGGAATGGCAGAAACAGGAACTTCGGTTAATGTGACAGTTAAATGGTCGCAGGCTTTTGGCGATTATAGTTATTATTACTTTACAAGTATGCCAGAAGGGCAAACTATGCCTGAATTAACAGGGCCAAGCGAAGACAATTTAACTTCAACTCTTATGCTCAATTTTACAGATAATGGTAGTGGACAATATGTCGCAACGATATATGTTTGCTCTGAGGGTGCAACACTAGAAACCCTAATGGAATTGATTGTTCCAGTCACATTTATATTGGTTGGTTGATAAATTATTACAAGTAAAAGATAAAAAACATGGATTAATAATTTTCCATGTTTTTTCTTTTATGCCTAAAAGAATATTTTTTTAATGTAAATGTTAAAAGGAATATTAGAAATTTATAAATAAAAAATTATAATAATCTATGACAACAATAAAGGTGTTTGTTATATTTTACCGTTAAAAGAAAACAAGAGACACATTAAATTTACCAATAAAGTGTGCTTTATTTTGCTAGCTCAAAATAAGTTGACTAAATACCTTGCTTTTTTATTTTTGGCAAACAAATTTGTATTTTTTATGAAATAAATTTTTTGAATTAAATAATGAGTTTTTAATATAAGTATTTTAGTTGCCAAAGTACGCAAACATAAAAGGTAGAATGCTCTTAAAAATATGTATTAAAATGTGTAAAGTTTATAATAAATTTGTTTGATATTTTTGTCGAAAAATGATACACTAACGCTAGAGTAGTGTTTTAACAAAGGTGGGGTAAGGTATATGTATAGTCGTAGGAGGTCTAGCAACAAAGGTATTGTTATTGCTCTGATAATACTTTTGCTTTTGGTAGGTGGCGGTGCATATTATTTTATTAGTCAGATGAATTCGGCTGAGGAAAGGACACATGTCACTATTACATTGGATCTACACGGGGGTATATTCAATACAACCCCTGCAGGTGTCAGGTATACTAATGGTGAATATACCATGTCTGTAGAGAGATATAGACCTATTAGTAACCTACCGACACCCACTCGTACTGAGTTTTTATTTTTGGGTTGGTACCTAGATGATGGCACACAGATTGCCGATGGTAGGATAATCAACCAGCAAGATGACTTTACGATGCATGCCCGTTGGCAAGATACTGTTACATATGCATATACAGTTAATTATGTTGCTTATGATCTAGATACGGGCGTTAGTACACCATTGGACAGCGTAGAATGTGACCCTGTATTGCGTAACGAAGTAGTTTCTCCACAAATACAAAACTTTATAGGTTACAAATACTACGAGGGTGATGAGACTACTCCAGTTAGGAGTGATGTACAAAAGGCTATTGCTACAGCGGACACTGTCTTGACTGTTTACTATACACCTAATGTTTATAATATTATCTATACCATATCTGGCAATAGCGTGCCTTATGCTGAGACTACGCCACTAAAATATACTGGTTCGGCACAACTATTGGACATAGCAGATATACAGGCAAATGATAGTAGATTTGATGTACCTTATAGGTCGTTTAGTCATTGGGAGACTGCCGATGGTATACGTCTAGAAAATGGTGATACTATTGATTATACTAGACTAGAGGAATTTGGGTGCGATCTAGACTTGACCGATGGTGGTCAAGATAGCATTACTCTGATAGCGGTATATGGCGAGGCAGTATATGATCTCACGTTTATCTCTCAAGGTACAGAGTTTGATACTGGCAAGTATTCTGAGGGAGATACGGTAATTGCTCCAAGTAATCCTGGACCACTAGGCTACGAGTTTGTAGGTTGGTTTGAGCAAGATACTGGTGCTACTGGTACCAATATAGCGGGCTTGACTCCAATAGACTTTGGTACATACGTAATGCCTAATGGTGTGACTACACTTTACGCTGGATTTAATTTGATTCACTACAATTTGACAATTAATTTGTCTGGTGGTCATTACACCGATGCAAGTAACCCAAGTACCTATACTATTGAGGACAACTTCATCTTGGCTAAACCTACATTGGACGGTTACAACTTTATTGGTTGGACTGGTACTGATCTTGATCAATATACGATTAATGTAACAATTAGCAACATGACAGGTGATAGAGAATATACCGCTCACTTTAGTGCTGAGCCATACACAATTTCTTATGACTACAATGGTGGAGCTTTGCCAGATGGTGAGTTTAACCCAGCTAGCTATGATGCTACAAGTGCTGAGATTATATTGATTAATCCTACCAAAGAGCACTACAACTTTATAGGTTGGTTGGGTACAGACCTAGGTTCTACACCAGTACCTAATGTGGTGATACCTACTGGTAGCATGGGGAATAGGAGTTATGAGGCTATATTTGAGGCTATAGAGTATGATATTATCTATACTAATATGGACGGCGCTGAATTTCCATCAGGTAACAAGACTACATATACTGTAGAGGACTCAGATTATAGAGTACCTACCCCTACAAAAGATGGTTACACATTTGATGGCTGGACAGTTAATGCTGATCCTACACCTACTACAGACTTGACGTTAGACTTTAGTAATTTGGGTGGAGATATAGAGTTGACTGCCAACTGGACATTGACTGTTTATGAGATTACTTATGACATCGGTGAAGGTAGTATTGCAGAGGGTAACCCTACAGAATATACAATACTTACACCTACATTTACTATAGATATAGAGCCTACATTGGGCGGATATGACTTTATTGGTTGGACTGGTAGTAATGGTATTACTCCACAAAAGAATATTACCATTACCCAAGGTACTACTGGTGACCTACATTATGTAGCAAATTATGGTGTTGAGACCTATACTATTACATATCATCTAGACGGTGGTCAAAACCATAGTAACAACCCTGGTACTTATACTAGCAACAATTACGACATTACCTTGAGACCTCCTACAAAAGTTGGTTACACATTTGCTGGTTGGTCTGGTACTGATATCGAGGACGGTACTTATCCTCTTACTGTGACAATTTACAGTGGTAGCAGTGGTGATAGAGAGTATACTGCTCATTGGACACCAAATACAGACACTGACTACAAGATTGAGATTTACCTCATGACTGCTGAGGGTAGGTATGGCACTAGCCCTGACGATACGCTCAATAGAGAGGGTACCACAGATACACAAGTTACCTATACACCAGAGGCTATAGATTACTATGTGACACCTAGCGCAATTACAGATACCATAGCTCCTGATGGTAGTATGGTTATCAAGTGCTACTATGCTAGACAAACTTATTCTGTGTCAGTCAGTGGTGATGAAGGTATATCAAGTGTTACAGGTAATGCGGCGGGCAGATATTGGGGCACTACGATCACCGTTACCGCTGTAGTAAAGACAGGATACGAATTTGTTGCTTGGACATCTACAAATAGTGGCTTGGGTGGTGCTACTACATCTTATCAATTTGAGATGCCGAGGGAAAATGTTACCCTGACAGCTACCTCAAATATACTTACATATACTATAGAATATACTTTGAATTCTGGACAGTGGCCAGGCGATGGCACTAATCCAAATCCAACTAGCTACAATGTAAATACCGCAACCTTTACTCTAGTAGAGCCCGTGCGTGAAGGTTGGACATTTACAGGTTGGACAGGTAGTAATGGTAACCAGCCTCAGACTAATATCTCAATACCTCTTGGTAGCGTTGGTGACAGGCAATATAGGGCGAACTGGGTAGAAAACACTGTAAATATTACAGTAAATCACTATCAAGAGAATTTGAACGGTACTTATCCTACTAGCCCTACAGATACAGAAACTATCCAAGCCAAGACTAATGAGACAATCACTCCACCTGTCAAGACATATACAGGCTTTGACTCTCCTAGTCCTCAAGAGGTGGTAGTCGACGGTAGTGGTGACAAGGTTGTGGAGTATAGATATACTAGACAAAAATTTGAGGTTACAGTTACTGCACGTACAGGTGTGACAAATATATCTTATTCAACTAATGATACATCAGCACAAATTAGCTCAAGCGGTGGCACTATTACATTTACCATTAAATATGGGGCCCAATTGGAATTGACACCTACATTTGCAGAAAACTTTAAATTTGACCGTTGGGAGTTGGACGGTAGCCCTATGGATACTCAAGGGCAGAGTGAAATAACTTATATTGCAGATGAAGGTAGGAATGTAGCATTAGCCATTTATGCATCTGGAGAGGACTTTTCTATCACATATGATCTAAATGATGATGGTACCAATACTGCCACAAATAACAGGTTAAATCCAGATTCATTCACTTATGGTAGCTCCTTGACTATTTATCAACCAAGCAGGCCTGGTTATACATTTATGGGTTGGGAGGTTGTTGGTTCGGATCCGTTAATATTTGGTACAACAATTAATGTTGGTACAGCTCAGGCAGCAAGTATAACCGTTAGAGCATGGTGGGGAGAGTCCACTAGCAATTTTGGTTACAGCCTAGTGACGGATAGCGATAGGGCAGATATTGCTGTTCATGCTGCCACGAGAGCATTAAGTGGAGTAGTAGATTTGCCAGAATTCGTGTATACTGGCAATATAGATTTGCCTTTGTTGGAGTCTAATTTATATAGTATGTTTACAGCCTATGTGGTTGACAAAGACTTTTATGATTTGGGTGTAGCGAATACCCATAGATGTACGGTAATAGGCTTCTTCCAAAACACTGGTAATAGACAAACTGCTGGGATAACAGGCTTCAATATACCACAATCTTATAATACAATTTATAGGACAGCCTTTTATGGGTGTACAGGACTTACTAGTATAACTGTACCGTCACATATCACTAATATTGGGCAGGGTGCATTCTATAGATGTAGTAGTTTAACTTTTGCTGATTTATCTAATACTCCTATTACTGTGTTAGATATATCTACTTTCGCCTATTGTATAAATTTAGTTGAGGTGAAACTACCTAATACTTTAACTGAGATAGGCAATTCAGCATTTGCTAATTGTTCGAATTTGACTGTGTTAACTCTTCCAACTAGTTTAGTAAGTATAGGTAATTTTGCTTTTACTTATGCTGAGAAGTTGCCAGATTCAATTTTGTCTGCTAGCTTGACGAATTTAACAACCATAGGTGAATATGCTTTCCAAAACTGTAGACGGCTCTATTCTGTAACTATTCCACGCAATGTAACGAGTATTGGTACTGCTGCATTTAATGTAGACTATTGGCTACGCCAGATTAGGAATTTGTCGACTGTATCATTAAATGATACTAAGATAGAGGAATTAATGGGAGGAATAGACACTAAAACAAGTGATATTGAGGTAATAACTGGTAATTCCGCTAGTTTCACTACAGTAATATACAGAAATTCTAATGGTGTTATTACGATAGATGATAATAATAATACTGGTGACACTAGTACTGGAACACAAACATTACTAGCTTACGAAGGGACCAATCCTTATCTTGATTTGACAGATATGACGGATCTTTATTCTGTTGGTTATGCTGCATTTATGTATAATGATGTAGTTCGTACAATCAAATTGCCAGAAACAATAGACAGATTGAGGGCATTATGTTTTGCTCGTGTTCCTAATTTAATGCGAGTAGAGTGGATAAGAACCGATCTTAACACAATGATTATTGATAATATGGGTAGTCTTGGTGGTTGGTTTGTTGGTTCAACTAAGTTGGTCCAGATTGCATGGCCTTACTGTGATTGGATAAAAGATAACCCTACATGGCTTCCAGATAATCCAGGTCTTGAAAATATAGAGTATGGGCAGTCTTATTCAAATACTTTAACACAAAGTGGTGACTATTGGACTTATACGTTTGGTGGACATACATACCTTATTGCATATACTGGGAATGCGACTAGCGTAGATTTTTCGTCTTATGGTAATTATGTATATAGTGGTGTGTTAGCTGCTAATGCGACCGTTGAATCTGTGACTTTATCAAGTAGTTTAACTCAGATACCTTCTTATGCATTTTATAGGTGTGTTAACTTAAGTGATATTACCTTACCTGAGGGCGTTACATCGATTGGGGATCACGCTTTCTCCCAGTGTTATGTATTGTCGACTATAAATTTGCCAGATGGCATTAATGATTTAGGAGAAGGAACTTTTGATTTGTGTATAGATTTGAACAATATTGTAGTTCCTAGTAATGTATCTGTACTAAAGTCAGAGGTATTCCGTTGTTGTTTTGCATTGACAGATCAAGGTTTTAGTATAGCAGGCGTATCCGATGGTACTAGCAAACTGACAAAAATTTTATCTCGTGCTTTCCAAGGGACTAATTTGACAACTATGCTAGTGCCTAATGGTACACAGTATCATCAAGATGCCTTTTATGAGTCAGAGAGCTTCGTTGTACCTAGCAATATGACATTGGTAAATGATTTGACCGAGTAATGACTGATATGAATAATAATTTTGTGAATCAATTTATGCTGTGATAGCATTTGTTATTGGGGGAATATTGTTATTTATATAACAAAAGTTTGATAAGTTGCTGTGTCGAATACCTTATATAATGTTAAAAAAGAAGTGAGTTATTGAATATTCACTTCTTTTTTTGTTAGTTTTATATTTTTGTGTTATAAATATTAGGTTTAGTGTTTAAATGAAATAATTTTATTTATTAAGAATTAATATTGTTTTATTTAATTTGATAACAAGTCCTGTGTGTAAAAATGCAGACACAAAATAAATTCATAGTGTTTACTATGGATTTTATTATTCAAATTGTATTTTAATTATTTTTTCTTTTGGAATTTACCATCTTTTTTGTATGCTACAAAGTTACTATTTTGATTTTTGCTCAATACTTTTACACGCTCAAGAGCTTCTTCTTTGGTTTTTCTACTGTCTATTATACGCTCTGCACCATCTTTTTTTATGTTCCATTTTTTTGCTACGCTATCGTATATCACACGGTATGTGCCATTTGTCTTTTTTTCTGCCATAATTCCACCTCTTTTGTTTATGTAAATATTATAACACATAATTTTTGTTTTTGGAAGAGGCATATTAAAATTTGTATTATTTACTATTTAGAGTCATTGGCATATTGTGATTTTTTGTTAAAAAATAGTGTAGGCTATTTGCTGTAATTGTTTTGTTTTTATTACTTGTTATGTTATAATTTACATATGTTTAGGATAAGTACAAAAGATAAACTTTTTGGTATTGTATGTACCTTGGTATTTTTATTGGGTACTTGTGGTGTATTCCTATTGACAGGTAATACATCTACTTTTGTTAGTGCTACTAATGGCGATTTGCCTAGTTATTATAACTTGCGAGATGATTATATCATATATACTGAGGATCAGACAGGATTTAATAATTGTTGGGGCTTTGGTATGTACAAGAGTCTTGAGACCTGTCTTGCCATCAATACTGGTCAATATTATGATTTTTCTGAGGCTTATTTGACATTGGCAGAGAAGTGCGAGCACCCAGAGACCAATTTTGTGCTTGGGGCTACAGGTAACAATTTTTATACTGCCTATTACACTTATTCTATGAAATACGGTGTAGTTTTGGAGACTGACTTTCCATACGACGAGTTGACATATATTAATAGTGACAACTATCAACAGTATTACGATTACTACAAGCAATTTGCGGATTATGATATCATCAATAGTGTTAGTTATGTGCAGTATAGCTATAGCACTCAACGAGACGAGATAAAAAGTCATATTATGACTAATGGGGCAGTCAATTTGTACGCCTATGGTATGGGATATGCAACCAATCCAGCAGACCAAACGAGTTACGCATATCAAGCAAGCTCTGGAGAAACAATGGGGCATGCTGTGAGCATTATTGGCTGGGACGATAACTACACACTAACGGTTAATAACAATACTTACCAGGGCGCTTGGTTAATATTAAACTCTTATAACAATAGTAGATATAGCGATGGTATATTTTACTTTTTGTATGATTATTATCAGCCATTTAATTATTTATTTGCTTTTGAATACACTGGGAATGAGGTCGACATTCAACTGGATAGTACTGCTGAGTATTACACTAACGTCAACCATAAATACAGTAAAACTTACAATTATACAGCTACAAACAAATTGGTAAGTAACAATAACATATTTGAGTATCAGCAAGATGGTACTGATATTTACTTGAGGTATACCATAAGTGACTATGCTAATTACCAAGATGTTGATGTAGATATTTTTCAAAATTCAATCTTGTGCGAGGACTTTAACATTACTTATGCAAATGGAGTGTGTGAGATAACTAGCATAGACGGCACTGTGCCATTAGGTACCTACAAAGTACGATTTTTGTTAGACGATAATACTATCAATAGAGAATTTGCTGTATTATCCAAGTTGGAATTTAATTACATATCTTATGCACCAGAGCGAGCTAATGGTAGTACAAATCCTATGTATGTAAATTTTGCTACTCACAATAATGCTCCAGTAATTGATGTATATTTTTCTAGTACATATGGTAGTTTTAATTATATCAATTTAGTGGATACGCCGTATTTGGATATTGCTAGTTACACTATTAGCGATGACTGTAGTTTTAATCAAAATACTAGTAGTGGACAATATAATATACGTTTTTATGAAACTACAGATGGTGATTACGTCTATTATTTGACATTGACCAATAGCGCTGGCCAAAGTATAACCTACACAATAAATTATCATTTGCGCACTGGGTGGCTAGTCAATGTAAAGTATTCAATAGGTGATGCAATACAGGATAATGGAAGATTTGTATTTTTGGATAATGATAACAGAGTGTATCTAGAGTCTCCATACGCAAATGGCAAAATATTTAATGGCTTCACTTACTCGGATACAGATGGTGTTGAGCATAACTTGGGCTATGATACATCTCAAGGGAAATATTATATTACTATAGATGATGTACAGATTGGACTTTCAAATAATTATTTTACACAAAATTATCCTTTGGAGACTTACCATTTTTATTTAATTTTGAATGCTAATTTTATCGATGTACAGTTTACTCCTATCCTAGCAGGTATTGATAATGTACCGGGAGTGGAGTTTGAGTTTGGCGAAGCATTAAGTTTATCTTTGCGTGATAGCAATGTGACTGCTATAGACACTCGCTGGTATGCTGATGGAGAGCCATTTGACGAGGATAGTATATTAGATGCAGGAATACATGAGATTTTATGCCAAATTGATTATCGTAGCGGTGACCGTGTCTTGACAGCAGAGTACAGCCAAAATATAGATATAGCGCCAAAGGCTGTAACAGCTACACTGGCACAAACTACATTAATGTACAGTGGTACAACACAAAATCCTGAGGTGATATTTACTGGGGCATTGCCAAATGACGATGTGGAATATTCTGCTGACTTTTCACAAACAAAGGACGTAGGCACCTACAATGTGACAATCACTGTATCCGACAAAAATTACACTGCGCCAGTAATTGAGTTATATTATCAGATAACACCAAGGAATTTGACAATCGTGGTTGATGACAAAGCTAGCGTAATTGGTGAAGCGATGGAGCAATTATCCTATCATATTGAGGGGGAGTACTATGATGATTTGGATATCTCTCTCAGTTGTGAGTTGGGAGAAACTGCAGGCGACTATGATATTGTGGCAACGTATACACCAAATAACAATTATAACATAAGTGTGAAAAATGGTAAATACACATTAACAGATGCTGAGGTCATATCACCTACTACTGGCAATACTGATACTGGTACAATTTTAATTATTTGCGGTGTGGTACTTGGAGTATTAATATTGAGTTTAATTATAATTAGAATAGTGAGAAACAAAGGAAACAAATTAGAGTCAATATAATAAGAGACAATAAACTTGCAACATTTTGGATTTAATAAAATAAAAAGGATAATGATACATCTTAGTGTACACTATCCTTTTTTGTTGTTTTAAAATTTGTTTGCTAATTCTTTATCTTTAATTTATTTTGGTAGACATATCAATACTATTTCTGTAGGGTATATGCAGCCGCCGTAATAACGCAAATAATAGTCATAATTTTTATTAATACTATATACCAATTTAGGAATTTCAAATAAGTCCGTGTTATTGTGGTATACCGATAAAAACATTTTTGGGGTATCATTTTTTATATGTGTTTTGCTACCTAATATTGCTTGCTTTTCTGCGCCCTCAATATCCATTTTGATTATGCTAATTTTCTCTGGGATATCACTATCCAAGGTTACAGACTCTACTTCGTGTGTACCATTTTCACTTATATTATTTGCTGATGCTGAGTAGCTGTTTGTATCAAAATGCAAAATACCATTTATGTCACTTACTGCCTTGTTTTTGTATACTATGTTATCAAAATTTGCTAGATTACCCTCTGCAATTTGCAATATATTAGGTGTAATCTCATAACAATATATCTTGCTGTAGCTCTCTTGAGAATAGCTATCTATATAATCAATTATAGTATCTCCAACATAAGCACCAATATCCACTATTACTTCATTTTTACATTTTGGTAATAGGTCCAAATCAAAGTATTGTTTATAGATAGTGTCAGTAGCACTTTTTAAATTGTCAAAATCAAAGTTATAAAAATTATTTAAAATAGCATATAGTATATATTTTGATTTGTAATCTTTTAGTTGTTTATATAGCCATACAAATTGAGAATAATTTTCTTTGAATACCTTTGCTTTTTGATAAAATATTTCATAATTATTTTCTGCAATAATTAATTTACCCCAGTATGGATATTTTTCAAAATATTTTTGTAAAGATACTTGTGTAATAGATGGAATATGAGTGAATTTATTAACCATATTTAAATACAATGAATAAATATCTTTTTTCTCAAATTCATCAATTAATTTGTAAAACTTATTATCAATAAAATTACTCATTTTTACCTCAAAAAAATTTTTTAATATTATATATTCTAACATTACATTTTGTGTGAAAAAATTAAGTAATTTATATTAAATTAATTTTGATAGTTTTAAAATAAAAAAATTTCAATTTTTTCAATATAATTTATGTACTATGCACTTATAAAGTAAAAAAGATGTTTTTTTGCATAATTTATTTTAATACACATAATATTTATGTCTATTTTACGTATGCAAACAAAAAAGATAGTGGAGTTGCATAGCACTATCTTTTTGTTTATTAATATTTAATTTTTAACCAATTTATTATTTATATTTATTTTTTTATTATCCAACTTTCTACACCTGTTTTCGTGAATTTCACTGGATAAACTTTTCCATTCAATTGTTGCAGGGCATCTATTAATTTTTGCCTATTAATTGGATTGCAATACAACATCAAAAATCCGCCACCGCCTGCGCCTGATACTTTTACTGCCTCTGCACCATTTTGCATTGCAAAATTTATAGTTTTTTCAAGTTCCTTATTTGAGATGATAGAAGATGTTTTTTTCTTGTTTTCCCATGTCTCTCTGATAATGTCAGCAAAACCTTGTATATTACCTGTTAATATCTCATTTTTCATTTGATAAGCATTTTCTTTGAGTTTATGCATAGCGTCAATTGTTTTTTCATTATTATTTTTTGTATTTTTTATTTGTTCACTAATTATTGCTGCAGAACTCCTACTTTTGCCATTATAGTAGAGTAGTAATGAGCATTCCAATTCATTTAAGATAGCCTTATCTATTCGTAGCGAGTTTATCACGGTACTCCTATCTTTTTGGAATTCCATTAGGTTAAAACCACCAAATACGGCAGAATACTGATCTTGCTTGCCACCAGCGAGTTTTAGGTCATTTCTCTCTATATCGTATGCTAAGTAAGCCTTTGTGTAGTCTGATAATCCTAGTCCTAGCCATTTATCAAAGGCCTCTAGTATAGCTACTATCATGGTAGATGAGGTTCCCAATCCTGAGCCGACTGGGGCATCGTTACTGGTGCTCATTATAAATGATAGTGGTTTATTATCATTGTAATCTCGGACTATTCTGTTATAAACACCTTTGTGTAAAATTAAATTATTGTCTACTATATCAAATTGCGCTACACTCTCAGTATCTAGTGAGTTGTTGTTGTCATAAGCTGTGATTTTTATCCTGTTATCATTAGTTGGTATTAGAGTGCAGTATGCATACATACCGAGCGTGGCATTAAATACTGCACCTCCATAAAGGTCGCTATAACTTAGTAAATCCGTCCCGCCTCCTGCCAAACCTAATCTCAGTGGAGCTCTACTTCTTATTTGCATTCTGTACCTCATTTTCTTGAATTTGAGCAAATTAGTTCTGTAATTAATTTGCTCATTTGTAGACATTTTAAAGTAGATTGGCACAAAAATCAAGTTTTTTGAGGTCTATTCTATACAATTCTTATACTTGTTTTGTATAGTTTATATATTAAATTAACTCAAATTAATTTTATTTTATTAGTTTTGTTTATGCTATAAACCAAATTGCTTGACTAATTATGATTTTTTTTGATAATCTCTAGATACTATAGGAGTGAAAAATGAGAGAATTATGTATTCGAGCAAATTATGGTTATTCTGGGCGTTATGTAGAGAGGATAACGCTTGCTAAAGATGCTGGATTTGATTCTGTATTTATATCTATGCGTAGGGCTGGTAAAAGGTTGGCTACATTTGACAACATTTGCCAGGCAATTGATCTAGCAAAGGAAAATGGTGTAAAATTAGAGTTTTTGCATATGCCTAACCTAAAGGAGATCAATTCAATTTGGCAGGTGGGCGACATGGGGGATATATATACTGACTATCTAATTGGTATGATATCTCATAGTAGATTATTGGGAGTAAAAAAGTTTTGTTTACACACTTGTTACAAGCGTGAGGTTGACGCTCCTAGCGAATTGGCACTGAGGCGTTTTCAGAGGATAGCCAATGCTTGTGAGCGTTTTGGCTGTGTACTGGGGATAGAAAACACTGAGTCTAGGTTGCATGATGAGTTTGTGCTGGATAACCTAGATAGCAAGGCTGTTGGGTTTTGCTATGATAGTGGACATGAGATGGCACTTTACCATGCAAAGTGTGGTAGTTTGTTGGACAAATATGGTGATAAATTGGTTTTGGTACATCTGCATGATAATATGGGGGAGCACGATGATCATTTATTGCCTTTTGACGGTGTACTGGACTGGGACAAAATTACAACAAAGTTAGCAAAATGCCCTGATGTAAATGTTGTGTTGGAGGTAAAGAAACAGGGTGACCCAGATAGTTTAGATGAGACCAAGCAATATCTTGCTACAGCATTGGATAGAGCAAAGAAACTACGCTCCATGATTGAGGCAAAAAAGTAGTTTTGAATAATAAAAATTAATTTATAATAAAAGCACCACTTATAGATAAGTGGTGCTTTTTTATTTTATAATTTTCAATTGCGAATATCAAAACAGTTATTAAAAGCCATTAAATTTTTATTCAATTATTTACCAGATGACTATTGAGTCTATATTAAATTTGCCAGCACTTTTTATAGTGATTTTGTGAGTGCTATTTTTGAGCTCTGGAGATAAATACACTATTGCGGATTCAGTATTACCAAGGGTTAGGTCTATAGTATTTATTTTTTTGTCATCGATGTATACCTCAAAACCATTATAATTGGTGCCATGTTGTGCTAGTATAGCAAACTGTGTGCATATAAAGTTAAAATCTATTGAGGCTTTTTCTCCCGTATAAATATGTCCAAAAGTCGAAAATGTACTACAAACTTGCCAATTTCCATAATATGTGAGCGAATTATCATCAGGACCTATCCATTTGCCATTTGGTATCTTGTAGCTAAATTGAATATACCTAAACGCTATATATTTTGGGCTATTTGCAGATGTGTCAGTAACGACAATTTTGTAATACCTAAATGTTGCTACATCAAAAGGCAATACTACATTATTGTTGGTAATGTTGGCATTCTGTACCTCTTTAATTAATTTTAAGTTATCAAGGGTGGTGCCGGCATAAAGTTGGAAAGTCGTAGGCAGATATAGCCTATTTGCTGCTCCATATATTGTCATAGTATTGGCGGATATTGTTTCTCCCAAGTCTACAGTTAATTCAAATGGATTTTCTGCGTTAATATCTGTTCTATTTGAATGAATGTAATTGGAATTATCACTATCAAATATCAGGTCAATAGGGTAGTTATTATCCCACTGTTGATAGTTTGTTGATATTAGAGTTTGTTGTGTATTATACACCTTGTCATATGTATAGGTATAATCTCTATTATAAAAATATGATGATATAAAAGGCTCATAAGAGTTACGGTAAGCATTGAGGTATGTCACTGTTACATTATCTCCCTCAAATTGTCCCCAGCCTACGCCTACAAAATTATTACTGGCAGTTATTAGCAAATATGCTTTAAAGTATAGCCACTGATTAGCTTTTAGAGAATAATCTGAATAATGATTTTCATCGGTTAGGTCAAAATTTGGGCTAGTGCCTAGATTTTGTACGCTCGCTGCTTTTGTAAAATTTTTGTTGTCTATAGACACATAGAGACTTGCATAATTTCTACCTCGCAGTGCTATGCGATATTTTGCATCTTCCTTTATGTATATCTTACCACGGATCTCCATTATAGCATTTTGTGTAACTGATGGTTCCCAAATCTCTGCATTGCCGTTTTGTACACGGTTTGTATTATCCTCATCTATTTTAGTGAGGTATCCAGCAAAATTATTATCATAGGCTATATCTAGGTCAGTATACATATTTTCGGTAGAGTAGGTGTATATAGTGCGCTCTAATAGGTTTGCTTTGCCACTACTAGCAAATTCAATTACGAGGTCGACATCTGCAACCTCAAAGGCATTATTATTGTGTGTGATACCCAAGGTAACATACATAGCACCAGACCTCTTTATATTATTTTGCGGAGAATAAGTGTATGTGCCATCTGTATTTTTTATTAATTTGCCATATGTAGGCTGTGTAACTTTTTTTATAACAAAACTAAAGTCATTGGGTATTACTATACTATTTGCAAGGTTAAATGTAAAATCTTCGTCAAATGAAATCTCATAAGGTTGCACTGTTTGACTGTATTCTTTGTTGCCATCAAATATGTAACTTACTCCAGTTTGATAAATAGTTGCTATGGGTACATACATCGGGTAATTTTTGTTTGAATACTGTTGTATGTATTCACTTGATACATTTTGATGTAATAATTCTGTAAAATAATACGACATATCATAGTGGGTAGTTTCACATAACGCTTGATACCATATATCTACACCTGTAGAGCCCTGTCCATATTTTGTCGCTTTGATAAAGTTATCTTGGCCAAAACTATGTATGATATTTACATATGTATCTAGAGCATTATTGGCAGAAGTTTTATCGAGAGTTTGTTTTAGCACCCAACTAGGATTTGTGTATCTATTCCAGTTATCAGCCCAATTGCCCTCGTTGGCATTAATGGTATGTCTATTTGAGGATATGGAGGTGAATAAGCTATACGATACTATACTTACTGCATTATTGGTTACTTCATCTGTTCCGTCGGGGGCGAATAGATAACCTGAGACTTGTGTAATATTTCTAATAAAAAGAGCCTAAAAATAGGGGCTTTCCTTATATTTAGGCTCTTTTTATTTTATTAAATTTTTATATAAACATCATATGGTTTTTCAATGGTTTTTGTTGTGTTGCCTTTATATTTTCTTGTTTTGGAGAATGTTTTGCTAAATAGTTTGATGCTAGTTTCTTCACCTTCAATAGATTTATTCTTTGTATAATTGAATGATATTTCTATTTTGTCATCAAAAACAAGTACTTTTTTAATGAGAAGATTTATCATGTTTTCGGTGCTTTGTTTAAGTGAATATTTAAAATACTTAGCTATATCATTTTTTGTGAGATTTCCTTTTTCTTTTGCATTTTGAATAGTAATATCTCTTTCAAGTTCTCGCTTTTGTTTTTCAAGTTCTTCAAGTCTTGTTTTTGTTGTTTCGGTATATATTCCATCTTCAATAGCTTTCATTATATTTGCAATAGATTTCATTGTAGTTGAAAGTTGTTGATTTAATAATTTTATGGAACTATCTTCATTAACTCGTTTTTTGTGGACTTCATAAATTTTATCTATAAACAAAGATAGATTATTAGGCATTGTAAATACTTTTAAAACTGCTTGGTTGACAATATCTTCTAAAAATTCCTTATTGATTGCTTTTGAAGAACATTTTATAGTTTGGTTTTCATTTGTATTATGGCATTTATAGTATCTCATTGGAGTTCCAGAAGCAAATTTAGTGCTAAAAGCATATAGTTTTCTACCACAATATCCACAGAATGCTTTATTTCGAAGTAAGAATATAGCGTGGTCTTTTTTTCTGCTTCCGTGTTTATGTTTCTCAATCCTTTGCCTTGCTAATTCATAAATATCTTTATTCACAATAGGTGGGTAGATTTTGTCATAGATTTGTCCATTCACTCTGTAAATACCAGTATATTTTTCTTGTCTTAAAAAATTGTGTATTGTTGTGCTTAAAAATATATTGCCTTTATTTTTTATGCCTTTTTCATTTAATTCTTTAGCGATTTCACTTGCTTTTTTACCATTTACATAGTCTGTAAAGATTTTTACAAGAATTTCGGCTTCTTCAGGGTTAACTTTTAATTTAGCACCATCTCTTACATATCCAAAATTCACATTGCCACCGATAAAATTGCCTTTAAGTCTTGTTTCATTCATACCACGCTTTGTTTTTTGTGAAAGTTCTTCTGAATAATATTGATTCATACCTTCAAGTAAACTTTCGAGAAGTATTCCTTCTGGTCCGTCTGGAATATTTTCCATTACAGAAACAAGTTTGACATTGTTATCTTTTAGGTGCTTTCTATGTATAGCCATTTCATACTTATTACGAGAAAAACGGTCTAATTTATACACTAATACATAGTCCCAATTTTGATTATCGCTATCTTTTAACATTTTTTGAAAAGCGTCACGGTCATCATTTGTGCCCGACATTGCTTTATCTATATAGGTATCTATAATAAAGATATCATTTTTGTTAGCGTATTCTTGACAAACTCGAAGTTGTCCGTCAATAGATTGCTCATTTTGTCTATCACAAGAATATCTTGCATATACAACTGCTGTTTTCATATTTTGCTCTCCTTTTAAATTTAGGATATAGCCCATATTTAAGATTTGCTATGTATTGACTAGTGTTTAATTGGTTGAAAACTAGGCAAGTTTTTATATTTTCGAGACAATGTTTGTAAACATTAGTAAGTTTTAGTTTTCTTTTAACTTGTCCTATAAACATGGGTAAACTCCTTTTAGTCTTTTTAAGACACCCACAAAAAATCAGGGAATGGGAACACGACCAAAGAGAAAGAAAAAAATATTGACTTTAAAATTATTTCATTTTTAGTTTTAAGCAATAATTTTTTCCTTTGGGAAGTGAGAACATTCTCTGATAAACTCCAAAAGCGAAAAAATAACTTCTATCTTTTTTTGTTTTATTACTTGTGATAAATGTTTTATTGTGTTATACTATATATATAAAAAGGAGGGATGTATGAGAAAATTATATACTTTTGTATTATTGGCGTTTATGATGGTTGCAGGTGTGACATTGTCTGCGTGTGGAGGAAGCAGTAATTCTCCTGTGATTTATGAAATTGATACAGAAGAAAATAGTTTAGTTGATATCAGCACAGACTATCAAGTGGCAGAAGAAGGCACTCTTATCACAGTGACGGTTGAGCCAGATATTGATGTTTATGTTTTGAATGTATATGCAAATGAAACACCTTGCACAAAAGTTGATGATAGCACTTATACTTTCACATTAATTGCAGATACAGTTGTCAGGGTTGAAACTGAGATAAGATATACAGAAGTGAATGAAAGCGAATATGCATCGGCAAGCACATTAAATCCAACGCAGTTTATAAAAATTGAAAATGATAGTTTTTTGGAAGGTTGGAGACCATATTTAACTTATAATTTTAGTGAAGCCGTTCGTTCCAGCATAGAAGTTAAAACTTTGATTTCGTCAAATCAAAATGTTATACCAAATGAAGCATTGACAACACGTTTTTTCAATAGTGAAAATAGAGATAATGGTTTTGTAGATGGTGTAAATGTTTATATCAACAGCGAAATGATTGATTATGGCGAAACATATATTGTGTTTGAGTTTGAAGAAACAACAAGTTCATCTGCTCCAACTTGCAGATTAGTCAAGAAAATTGAAGTTATCACAGAAGAAGAATATGACTATTCATCAAATGTTATGGCGGAAACTGTTACTATTGATTTAGGTGATGTGAAAAGTGTTTGGGCATCAAATGATTATAAATATTTTGAAATAATGATTTCTGATAATCAATATCATAGAATTTATGGTGTTGACTATGCTAAATTTAATTTTGTGCCGGATGCAACGCCTTATCAAACAGATTATACAACTGGTGGTGTGAGAATTTTCTTTTCAGCCGAAGATGTTCCTGATGAAGTGGAAATTTCTTTCAGTTATATTATAAATCACACATATGATATTGATGTATGTGGTTTTACAGGGGACGATATAAGCAGTGAAAATAGAATACTTCTAGATATAGCAAACAAAACTAGTGGGAATGCGATTTTTAAAGATGGAACTCTAACATGCACGGAAGAGGGGGAAAGTATTACTTTAAGAGTTTCCGATAACTAAAGTCAAAGGAATGTAAATATTAGTTTAAATTTTTTAAATTTACATTAAGGGACTCTGCATAAAAGTGGAGTTCCTTTTTTGTATTATTTTTAAAAGTATCTTTTTAATGCTACTTTTATCCTGTAAATATAAAATTGTAATTATCATTTAATAAAACGATACTAATTTATTACCAATAAATAATATCTTGCTACCACCAAATACATACAAATCAAAAATGAAATGTTGTATTGTTTTTGTGTAAAAGGAGGTAGCAATGAAACAAGCAGATAAAGTAAGGTTAGAAAATGCAGTTGATTTATCTTTATTAAGTGAAGGTCAACTACAATGCCTCGCAGAAGAATATGAAGAGCTGATAACAAATTTCTATAAAATTAAACGAGCAAAGAAACCGCCCTAAATTGCAAGAAGTAAAAAAATCGTAAAAATACAAACTTTCTTCTCAAATCTATTGACTTTATAAAATTTATCGGTTATAATCTATCACGAACATAAGTTCGAGATAGCGAAGGAGTAAGTCCTATGAGAAGTAAAAGTCTTGATTTAATGAATAGGATTATTGATTTTGTGGATAAAGAGTATGCAAGTAAAGGTCGAGCACCCACTCTTACTGAAATTGCGGAAACTTTGCATATAGCAAAAAGCACAGCAAGTGTGTATATTGCAGATATGGCTGAAAAGGGAATGATAAAAAGCAATTTTGGTAGTCGTGGCATCATTACAAAAAAAATGATGAAAACAAGGCAAGAAACAAAACAAGTGCCTGTTGTTGGAAGTATTGCTTGTGGTGTTCCAATATTTGCAGAAGAAAACATAGAACGATATATTCCAATACCGAAAGATTTTTTAGGGAATGGCAATTATTTTATTTTGCAAGCACAAGGAAATAGTATGATAAATGCAGGTATATCAGATGGAGATTATGTTATTGTTCGTCAACAAGATACTGCTGAAATAGGGCAAATTGTTGTCGCACTTATAGGCGAAGAAGCAACCCTAAAAAGATACTATATAGATAGAGAGAATAAAAAGGTAAGATTACATCCTGAAAATAACAGAATGAAAGATATGTACTATGACAGCATAATTATTCAGGGTGTCGCCATAAAGGTCATTAAAGACCTAATTTAATTTCGTTAATAGATGTAGATTATAGCCCCATTTACATTTATTAAATATATAGTGCAAAAGTAAAAAGCTTAGTTGATGGATTCCCAAACCTCAAATTCAGTTTTTTAAATTCAATCTTTTGTGCTAATTGGGAAAAGGAGTGTGTTTTATGCAAAAAATGGATAATCCACAAAAGAAAATTAGGTTTAGGTGTCCAGAATGTTCTAATTACATAAACGGCGTTAAATTGCCTAATGGTTCAGTAGCAGGGCAGTGCCGAATATGTAAAGCAGTTGTTCTAGAAAAACAACGAACACCAAAAGAAACGCAAATTAGGATTATAAAAAAATCTTGATATAAATAAATTCGTTTATGTGGCAAAATTAAGGCTGAACTGAAATAATGCTCAAATAAGACCTTGTTCAATACTGCATAAGCAAGATTCGTGTAAAAGGTATAAATTACGCCTTGACGAATGATAGTTTTGTGAAAGGAACTATCGCTCGTTGGGGCGTTTTTTAATTATAAAAACTCCCCAAATTAAAATTTTAATTTAAGGAGATGAAATATGATAACAGCAAAGGAAATCAGAAATGATTTAAAAGATATAAAGTATTATTACGCAAGAAAAGATAAAATAGATAAAGCATCTACAAGTGTTGGAGTAAATGGCATATATGAAAAAGTAGAAAAATATAACAAAGCTATTTGCAAAGCTCCACTTCGAATGTATGACTTATATGTTGGACTTTATCAAGAAAACAACACTTTGGAATCTCTTGCTGATAATATTTGTTATTCTTTTGAATATGTCGCAAAATTAAATCAAAAATTAGTTAAATTTTTTGAAAAAGTATTTAACGAAGAAGAAAAGGGGGAATGAATATGGAAATATTTGAATTGCCAGATTTTCTTGAAAATGCGGACAATGTTTACAGGACAAAACACTATATCGTTGCTCAAATCTTAACTCTTGATAATGAAAATGTAGATTGCACTCGAATAATAAGTGATGATATTTTCTATAAGAGAACAAAAAAACGAGATAAACAATTTGATATATTGTTTGATGATACTATTCATAAAAATGGTAAACGACTTCCAAGCACTTTGTGTTCAAGAAAGTATGTAGATTAAAGTAGGGGAAGATAGTCACTTGGCTATCTTCTTTTTGTTTAATAAACCTATCTTGTTATTACTAAACAATACAAAATCACTACCAGTTTACTACCAGTTCTATACTACTCAATACATGGTTTTCAAAATTATTTTTTTCTATAATTGCAGTGTAATCGATGACAAGAACAATTATTTGAAAAGTGGACTTTCATAACGACTTATATAAGAGAAAGGTGGCCACCTTCGTTTGAGTCAATGAAGCGTATGTTTCGTTTTTTGGTTCTTGGTATGTTTGATTACAAAACAACTTAATAGTCTTTTTAAGACACAAAAATTTTAAAATTAAAAGGAGAATTTTAATGGCAAGAGAAAATGTTAGACGCTGGTTTGTTCCAAACAAACGAGCAAAAAATTACGCAGAAGAGCGTAAGGCAAAAGTCCATCAAAGAGGACAAAAGGAAGGCAAAGAACTTACCGATTACGAAGCAGGACTTCGTTCTGGTTATCTTCAATGTCAAAGCGACCACGCTGGTATGTATAGATACAAATCGGCTATGAATGCAGGCTATTCAAAGGCTGAGGCTAAAAAGTTTTCAAGAGAAAAAGGAACAAAACTTAAAGGAGGAAAAAGATAATGGCAAAGAAAGAAAACAAAATTATGGTCGAAAGAGAAGTTTACGAGAAGAACGGAAAATCTTATTACAGTTATTTCATCAAAGGTAATATTCGAGGAAAAGATGTGAGAGTTTTAATCACTCCACCAGACAAAGGCGGATACACAGTGCTTGACATCGTTTTTGGGAATGAAAACAGTGCAGAACTTGTTGTAAATCCTTATGAAATCAAAGATGAAGCAAGTGGAAATGTTATCAAAGGCAACACTTATGCTGTTCGTTCCGTTGATGAAAATGGCGAAGTTTACGAATGCAACATTAAGCCATTTAGAAGTTCAGACAAATCGCTTCTCAATATGCTTATGAGATAATGTTTATCATTATCAATGAATAAAAAATCGCAAGATTTCAGGCATAGTGAGAAGCTGTGCCTGTTTTTAATTTTAATGAAAAGGAGTAAAAACATGGCAAATTATATCATTGGTGTTGTAATCGGACTCGTGGTTGCTCTTATCATTGTTTTAATCTTAAAAAACACTGTCTTTAAGGATAAAAGTATGACACTTTTGTATGTTGCAATTTTTATCATAATGGCAGTTTGTGGTGGTGTTATTCAAAATCAATTCTTCTCGGCATCGGCAAGTTCAGCACCAACTCCACAAGAACAGATTGACAATATAACTTCAACTATTGAGGATAATTGGAAAAATACAAATGGTGGTTTTACTTTTGAGCAAATAAAACTAGCACAAGATGACAACGAGTGCCCATCATACGCCGACCAAATCATTGACTTAAAATGTTATGACTATGGTTCGTATGTGGTGTTTAGTTTTTACGATGGTGGTGTATATCAAAATGCTGTTTTCTATAAGTCATCAGACGGACTTATTCTTGACGGAATTATGAATATGCACGCAGAAATGACAGGTATTAAGTGGTTTTTAGCCTACAACACAGACAGTTTTAAGTGGGTTGATGGCAGAGATAAAGAGCCTAATTATACCATTTCTCAAAACTGGATTGTATGGCAAAAACACGATAACTTACTCTCTGTTTCAAGACAAACACCAGACTTTCTTGTTTGGCAATACACTTTTAGAACTAATAAAGATGAGGCATATAAGTATGCATTGTCTAATGTGGCAACACTGACAGGACAAAACATAACTTCTCACTTTAT
>CALWPF010000019.1 GCA_944383355.1 uncultured Clostridia bacterium | reverse complement strand
TAGGGAGATAATGGAAGAGGTGTTGCTCACAATGGGTGAGGAGGAAAAGAAAAAGGCAAGCAATCTGGCTCCAGACAAAATTGTAGATGCTGTATGTAAATATTTTGATATACCTCGTGATGATTTGGTTGGGCGCAAGAGGAATAAGGAGATAGTAGAGCCTAGACAGATTTGTATATATTTGATGTGGTCATTACTCACCATACCGCTATCCGCTATTGGTCAAGTATTCAATAGAGACCACACTACGATTATCCACGCTAGAGACAAGATTTTGGAACAAGTCAAGGCTAATGCTCCTGTAAAAAAAGTGGTAAACGAGATTACAAAACAAATCAAAGCATCATTGCAAAATTAAGTGGGTATTTTACCTTGTTTTGAATGAGTATGATACACTTTGGTTATAAAAAATACACAATCTTTTAAACGCCAAGACTAATAATAGTTGGCGTTTTTTTGTGAATTTAGGCTTGTTTTGTTTACTTAATTTGTTTGATTTGTACTATTTTTTTAATAGCAAAAATTTGTAAAAATGGAATATTACAAAAATAAAATCATTACAAAATAAGTCAGTATTTTTTGAGTATTTTGTGGTTACATTTTTTTTGCAAAAATTACTGGTGTTAAGTAAATTTTTACTGTCACAAAAATTGGTATTTTTAATTAGGAATTTTTGTAAAGTGTACTCGCAATTATTTTACTAAAATATCTATAGCTTTTTGTACACTTTTTTACATTTGGTTTAATTTATAAAAAATATCCAAAGAGAGTATATATACTCTCTTTTTTGTTTGACTTTGGCTTGATAAATATTATAAAATATTTAATGACAAAATCTAATAAATTTTGACAAATATAGAACAATAAAAATAGAGGTAATTTTTATGGCAAATATAATTAAAAAAATATCAGTATGTGTAGTGGCACTATGTTGTTGCCTTTTTGGCTTTGCTGCGTGTGGTGACCCATACCAGGGTGTCAGTATCACAATAGATAGCGAAAACTGGACAGTAGAGGGGGAGACTAGGTATATCTTGCTAGATTTGTCTACTCCTGAGACTAGGACCGCTACATTATCCGCTGAGATTACAGGACTTAGTGGTGGTATGGTGGATACTGTTGATTGGGTATCTAGTGACCCAACCAAGGTTATAGTAAATCGCTCATATCAGCAAGATGGACAAAACTTTGTGGAGATATACGGAGTAGATACCACTACTGATAGTGTGTATGTCACATTGACTGCTAGCTGTACTGAGAATTCTGCCATAAAAAATACAGTACTAGTGCGCTGTATTATGTCGCCTAGCCATGCTACAGTAGTAAACAACATAAACAGCATGGGTATACCTATAGGGGTTAATTATACATTGAACCCAAATACTTTTTTGAGTTTTGGTACAGCTAGCTATACTGTGCCAGAGTATACCTTTGAAATTACAGGCGTAGGTGACTATGTGACTGGTGATACTATCTACATAGAGTCTGCTCCTGCAGGAGATTATTTGACTATCAGGTGTTATCCTACTGAGGATCCAGATAATGTAGACCTAACTGTTACATTTACGATCCGGACTTATTATCCAATAGATCCAGATAATCTACAGATTTACAATATCGATACCAATACTTACCTAGAGACTAATGAGGTAGAGCTCATACTCAATGGTACTCCTGCTGTTATAGGTGGATATCTTATTAATCCAAATCAATTGAGTTATTCTATAGTTAATGAGGGTGGTAGTGATATTGACTTTGACATTACTGCCCCTAGTGGCATTATAGACAACAAATTGGGGCTGGATATTGATAATGATGCTGGAGAGTTTACTATTACTGGATATGACGCTACTGACACTACTCTGTATATCAATGTAACAGTGAGGGGGATATCAAATAGTGAGATTGTGACTATTCCACTCGATGTGAGGACAGTGGAGTATCCTCAAAATATTGTAATTAATGGTCTATCCGGTACTACAGATTATGCGCTCACTGTGTATGATGAGTACCGCAATGCTATAGGTACTGACCTAGATATTGTCCTGGCACCTTATCACTATGAGTATGGACAATTTACCATCAGTGTTGTTACTGGTGCTGAGTTGCTGAACGGTCTATCTTGGTATATTGGTGCAAGCAATACACCTGTTTATCTAGACCACAATGGTATTACATTGAATAGTGGAGAAGATATAAAGTTAGTCAATAATGGTGTAACCGGTACTATTATACTAAAGGTCAGCGCAACCTCTACGCTAGGTAATCCAATACTTGCTGAGGTATCTCGAAATATAGTGATTACTATGGAGTATGGTATACGCTCTATTAGTGTAGCTAACCCTAGTACTACACTAGATGATGATTCCAATAGTTTGATATTACAACTAAATAGCGTGGGCGCACGTACTCGTGTGGTTAATCTAGCTGTTACGCCTACAAATGCCTCATTGACTGGTATAGATGGTGCGTTTTCTAGTGATACCAGCATTGCTACAGTAGTGGCTGGTGATACTCCTGGACAATTTATAATAACAGCGATGGGCGTTGGTGATACTGAGATTACATTCTCCTCAAAGACAGGCGTGACCTACATCATGGATGTAGAGGTCATTAATGGTTTAGAGGGATATGTGGTAGACACAATTATGTCGGGGCAATCCTCTCGTATTGGACAGATAGATTATACCGATGTAGATTGTGGTAACTATGGTATACAACAGTCAATATCAAATATTTATGTAACCAATTCTAGCGTAATTTACTTTTATAATACTGCGTATCCTGGTAATGCTGATATAGTGTCTGTCAAATATCAAAGTAATGACACTAATGTAGCGAATATTCGTGACCTCAGTAGTAGCACGGGTGAGCAGGCTATACTAGAGACTCAGTCTACAGGATTAGCAGAGATTGTACTACAAGTATCCTATAGAGTGTATGGCTCAGATGGTCAGGACCGCATTGATGTGTACGAATATTACTTTACTATCAATGTATACAAGCCTATTACTACAGTGACACTGTCTACTGATACAGTTGAGTTGTTGTGGTCTGTCAATAGTGATAATAATGGTAGTGTATATAGTAATGAGCAGGCTATGGCAGAGGTAACTGTTACCACTGGACCAGAGGACACTACACACGATGCTAGTACTGCCGAATGGCGTATATACAACGAATATTACAGTGGTATGGGGCAATTGTACGATGGTACTAATACTTATATTTCTACTGATAGCACTCCATTAATAGGCTCTCGAATGACTATTCAGCTCAATAGGGATAGCAGTATCTTGCAAGGTAATATTACATATGCTGAGTTTTATGTATCTGTAACTGTGCGTGATTATCAGCAGACGCATATACGCACTATCAAGGTAATAGTTAGACAACAAACTCCTGTGACTAGGATATTGATAGATGAGAGTAGTCAAAATGGTGTGCGCATACGCAATACAGGCAGTAGATTGATTGCTAACTTTAATCAAAATAATACTGAGCAGACATTCCCACTCAATGTAACTGTACAACCACTTGATGCTACATTGCCAGAGGTAGGATACCTAATATTTGATATGCAAGAAGATAGCAATGGCAACTATGTGCCAGTGCCTCGTATTGATGCAGGTGGAGAGAATTATTACAACAATCCGCTCAGTAGTAAGACTGCTAGATTGATTCTCAATGAGCAAACTGGCTTGTATGAGATACAAGCTCTCAATGCTGGTAGGGCGTTGTTGCTAGTCGTACCTCTAGATATAATGGACGAATATCTAGAGAATATTGTAGATTACAATTCAAAATCCTACCTAGCTAGCAACTCAGTAATACGCCGTATAGAGATTTATGTAGCTGATGGTAGCCTTGAGAATCCATATGAATTGTATGATGCTCAAGATGTAGTCGCAATGATGAATGCTGAGAGTCTGGACAAAAATTTTGTATTGATGAATAGTATAGATATGTCTGCATATTGTCGTACCAACCCTAGTTGGGCAGGTATAGGTAGTATGGACCACCCATTTACTGGTACATTATTTAGTAATGGCTACAATGTAAATGGACTAGAGACTATACCTAGTGATTCGCAGGCGCCTCAGGTAAATACTATCCTTGGGTGGAGTATCTCTTATGATGATACAGAGAGAGGTAGTGTGCCATTAAACTTTGGTATATTCAATTATATTGGTGATGGTGCGCAAATAGCTTATGTTAACTTTATTATAACAAACTTTGTAATAAGGCACAATGATGTGTTGTTTGCTGATGGTAGTGCTAGAGAGTACAATATTGGTGCATTGGTAGGTAATAACTGTGGAGGTATTGTCTCAAATGTTAATGTCACTATTGATAACTTTAGCTATATGTCAGATGCTACTGGTGGATACAATGGAGATAGTACAATTAACCTTGGTGTAATTGGTACAACTACTCAATCTACTGGGACAAATTCTACACAGTTAATAAATATTACTACTAGCATGAATGCTATTATATCCACTAGCAATGTTTCACTCAACTTTGGTGCTGTGCTGGGTAAAAATAACGATACACAGCAAGGTTCGCAGTATATTCGTGACCTCAGTAGTAACTCAAACATCACAATACAGGAGTGTAAAGTAGACTCAAATGTTGGTATGCTGGTAGGACAAAATGTGTCAGGTGCTACTATATGGGGTGGTCGAGCTAGCGGTACTATTACTCAAGCTGTGACAGGTAACCATACTTTGCGTGATTATGACAGTATCAATATTGGTGGTATTGTAGGGCACAACCTCGGTAACATCAATGATACCAATGCGGATTATTCTACATTGAGTACTGTTGTCATCTATGGTCATGGTAATCTTGGTGGTATAGTAGGATTGATGCAAGGTGGCGCATTGATATACAATGTAGGTTATCAAATACTCAATAACGAAGACGATTCTATAGGTATCTATGGTATAGGTAATATAGGTGGTGTAGTAGGTCAAGTGTACTCTAGTAATGCACAGTCTATTATTAGTTTTGGATATGCTATATCATTTACCTCTACTAGACCAAATTTGCTAGTCAGTGGTGATAGTAATGGTACAGATGTAAAATCTTATGTAGGTGGTATTGTAGGTCTAGTAAATGGTAGGACATTCATAGGTAACAGTTATACAGAGCTCAATATTGCTGACAGCGCTGGAGCGAGTGGTACTGTCGCTGGATTGATAGCGGGGTACTTTACTAGCCTAGGTACAAATTGTGACATCAACTATGCATACTCACATGGTAATATCGCACTAAATAATTATGTTATCAGCAATGGTCAAATGGGTGCTGTAGCAGGTACTATATTTGGTAGCCTCTCTGGTGGCGTGACAGGTAATCAGGTAAATATTGATGAGGTTTATACTGATGCTTGCGTAGTAAACAATGCTATCCAAGTAAGTGGCTTGACTACATATGCATCTCAATACTTGCCTTGGGTAATACCTAGTGGCGTGACTAGCTCGGTTAATATTGGTAGTGCTTTTGCTATAGTGGTGCCTACTGGATTACCTACTAGCGATGGTGCGTACCAAGCAGGCTTTAGCAGTGTAATACATGAGGACAATACACTCAGTCAGGCTAATTGGATTAGTTGGGGCTTTGATTGCTCCAACAACACTGTGGGTGATTGGGGTATAGATACTACTGGAGACAGGAATTATGGTATGCCATATCTACTGCTAAATGGAGAAATGTTCCTAGTCGTTACTCCTAATAGCATATTAGCGAATGCCTATGGCCAGAGTATTTATGACAACATCTATGACACTACAGGTCAAAATTTTGCATCAGTATTCCTAGGTAATGGTGTGAATAGCGGTGGAGTAGATTATAATAAAAATATCATTATTCGTTATCAAACGGGTGCATCTTACAAGTTGTTTGGTACCGATGGACTATTTAGTATATCAACTGACCCAGAGGTTGATTTGAGTCAACTGCTAGTATATATTGTCAATACAAATGACTCGGTTTTGAGGGTGGTATCAGGTGCTACAGTACTCGACTATATGATTTATATTCAAGGTACTGGTACTACAATGTTGTATATCCACAGTAGTCAAAACACTGATGTGTACGATGTTATACAGATTTGTGTAGTCCAAGGCTTTGATGATATACGGATTTATAGTCCTGATGATCAATTGACACCTATTAGTAGCGAGGGGACCTTTGAGATACAAAAAGGCAATACTGTGCAATTTACAGTGAAATATTATCAATATGGTACTGTAGGTGATGGAGAAATTGCCGATGTACATGGTGGTGTACGCATTATTGTAAATGGCAACACTTTGTATGATGATAACGGTAATGCTTGTATTTTGATCAATGATAGCAAATGGATTGATCTCAGCGATGGCGTAAATAAATATGTACTCAGTTACAACAATTCTGTATTTACATTGACAGCACTCCAAAAGACTAGTGAAGACGCTGATAAAAAGACCAAGATTGCTATTATTCCATATTTGGAGGCACAATTTTATGATAGTACTGGTACATTAAAGAGTGAGCAAATTGACCTATATGTAGGCTCTAGTTATGATGCTGATGGTGCTAACTCTGGTAAGACCAACAGTGCTATGAATCCAAATGCTGTACTTGATTATAACATTGATGTGTACAATGGTGTGACAGGACTAGATATTGATTCGGGTAATATGTCAATGTATGCTGGTGACGATATTGAGATAATTGCCACTCTTACTACAGATGATTTTGATATGGAGATGGTTGATGGCGTGGTAGGTAGTCGCAATAGTTTTGTTGGATTGACTATTTATCAAGGTACACAGCCAGACGAAACTGATGACAACAAAGTATACGAATACACAGTAGGTATACAGAGTGATGGCTCAAAATTTAAAAATGTGCGTATAGATACAGGTGTATTTAGTGTAATGTTTGGTACACAGAGTACAGATAATGTTCGTTATATCAATTATCCATTCTTGATAGAAATGACAGACCAATACAAAAACATTGGCACTAATATGACATTTACTTTTGTATTTAATTACTGCAACTTGTCCAATCAAAACATAGTAGGGACTTATTCAAAGACTATATTAGTGACAGTGACACCTCAACCTATTACAGGACTCACTATAGAGCACTTTAGTGATGTGGAGACTACTAGTGAAGATGCTATTTATCTAAAGGGTGCAGGTAACGAGCCTACAAACAACATCATAGCTGGTGAATACGGACTACTCCGTGTCACAGTGAACCCTAGTTACGCTAGTTATGATTTTATTGAGGTATTGAGTAATCGTGCTCAAAATGATGTAATTAGTTTTGAGCAGAGGGTATATGATGCTGATACTGATTGTTATTATGCTTATTCAAGTGGAGTGAGTATAGTGCCTAACGGTATTAGATTGGCAAAGGCATCTACCTATAATGGCGATGGTACGCCAGAGTTTAACGGCACTTATTATATGCGTACAATTATAGCTAGTGCTATTACTACTCAGGCAGTATTTTATATAACGGTTAATATATACAAAGACAATGTTATCATTGCTACTCATACCCAAGAGGTTACGGTGAGATTGCTAGCTGAGTTTACTGTATCCTTTGACCACTACAATAGTGGTACAGACAGGGCATACATTGCTGTAGGTACAGGTGTATCTACGGTGAGCGAGTTGCAGACTACAAAGCAAAATAATCAAAACAAGATAAATCTTAGCATTGATAGCTCTTATACTGGACTAGCAACATCTCTTGGGATAGTCAGTGGAGCGAATGGTAGTTTATTCTCTGTGAATAATGGTACACCAGTGACTACTGAGCAGAGTTTGAGAAGTTTTGTAACTTTACACAATATCAATGGCGAGTATTATCTCAAGATTAGTCCTTATGTAGATGTTGGCTCACAATTCACAGTGACCTTTAGTGCACAGACATATATAGATGGTTATAATCGTACAGTTATACGTAGATTGACATTTGTCGTAGTAGACTTTTTTGTAGATAATATATCAAACTTTATTCAAAATGTTAGCAATGGTACATTCAGTGCAAATTACATCAAAGATAAGTATTATGACTTGACCATATTCCCTCAAAATGTATTATTGCAAAACTTAACAGCAAGTAATCTAGTGATACCTGATAGCGTATCCATTAGCTCTGCTAATACATCTGCTGTAAATAGCTTGATAGATGTTATCAAGAGAATCAACGGTATTAGAGAATCAAATGTATACAATACTTGGTCTTATCGTAATTCTGCAGGCGCATACCAGAGCATCACATATGATGAGGCATCAAATGATGGTGTGACTGTAGATAACAACTTCTTATTTAAGGTATCTGACCAGACTGGTATCTATTCTATCTCTCCTAATAGAGTCAGCAATACCTCATATATCCAAGCAGATTTGTACTTTACCTATATCAATGGACAATTTGCGCTCACATCTGCTGACTCTGGAGTGAGCCCAACATTCCACTGGACTAGTGAGATTAGAGTAAACTTTTATCAAGAGTCATCAGTAGACCACCCTGTACCAGTATATACAATAGATGAATTTATGAATATGGAAGCAGGGCGAAACTACATATTGATGAATGATATCGAGCTAGATATAAATGGATTATGGACACCTATGGATATCAATGTTGCTAGTCTCAATGGTAATGGATACAGCCTCATCATGCAACATGAATTGTATCCTAGGAATACCAGTATCACTACATATGGTGTATTTGGTACAGTAGCCCAAGATACTCTTATCCAAAACTTGCGTGTGCAAATCGTGGGTATTAGCTCAGGACTCAGCTTGGCGCTAGAGGGGACATATTCTACACTCAACTTTGGATTGTTTGCTGGTGTAAATAATGGTATTATCACCAACTGTAGTGTAGAGTCAACAGGTGGAGTCGCTGGATACACAGTAGCCATTGCTGGTGGGCGTGGTAATAACCAGACACACAATATAGCAGGTTTTGTTGGTACAAATAATGGTAACATTACCAACAGTCATGTACAAAATATTAGTCTTACTGGTGATGGTATAGTTGCAGGTTTTGTTGCTCAAAACAACGGTGTCATTGCTAGTAGTTATGTAGATGGTTCTATCACTCAAGGTGAGAATATTGCAGTGATAAGAAACAATGCTGCAGCTTATCTAGAGAATTATACTGCTACTGCTGGATTGGTAGCATATAACAATCAAAATGCTGTAATCTATGGTAGTTATGCTGGTAGTGCGTATCGTACCAGGAATAGCTATAATCAATTTGTATTGGACAACGCTAATCGTGGGTTGAGGATAGAGTCCGCTATATACGCAGGTGGTTTTGTATTTAGTAACAGTGGTAATATCACTGATAGTTACTCCGCAACATTTATCAACAACGGTACCAATGCCAGTGGATTTGTATTCATCAACACTGCCAACGGTGTGATAAATCGAGCATATACTACTAGTGTTACTGAGATTGTTGCAAACCGTACAGGTACACCTTTTATAGGTACAATGGGACTCAGTAGTACTACAAACAACAATCAGGGTATTATCACAAACGCATATTACTATGACATTGGGTATCCTTCTGGTTCGCTCATATATGAGGAGGCAGAGGCACTCAGTGCAGACCAATTTAATAATACAAATGATGCTTATTTTGACTCCTGGAATACATTTAGTTTTAGTAGAACAGGTGCTGGTGTGACAGACGCTGACCAAGAATTCTTGGGTATTTGGGTATTTGGTAACGACAACAACGTTTACTTTAAATCTACATACACTGACACATCAGGTAGACAATATATTTACTTTGGACCAAGATTGGTTGGTGCAGAGTTGCTTACAAACTTTGTATCTTGGACTCTTGATAGAGATGCTACTACTACAGATGCCAATGGAGTAGTGACCTATGTTTATAATATCTATACACTTGACACTGGATTTGTATTGGACAGTAGTAATCCAAAAGGCTATACCTACAACCCAACAGTTATTAGAGATGCTACAGAGTTTAATCAAAACTTGAGTAATGCTGGTAGTGTCAACAGGACTACTGCACGCATCGTAGATGATATAGACCTCACAGGATTAGAGGATAGTTATACTAACCTAGATACAATTACTACATCTTATGCTGGAATATTAGAGGGTAATGGCTTTACCATTAGCGGTATCAATATAGGTGCAGAGGATTTGACTGATGCTGATACAGTAAATAGGTTTAATAGTGTGAGCATAGGCTCTGGTACTACTCAAGAGAATATCACTAGTGTTGGATTATTCAAGGCAATTGTGACAGATACTGTCACTGAGCAAGGTGGTACGTTGAGGTCATACTATGGTAGTGTAAAGAGCCTCAATCTAGAGTTGGTTGGTGTATCTGCTGGGCAAATCAACACTGTAGGTACATTGGCAGGTACAGTGAATGGTGGTTACATTTATAATATTACTGTGACTGGTGCCCAAGACAGTCGTGTGATAGGTGGTAACCTAGTAGGTGGTGTTGTCGGCTATGTGACTGGTCAATCTAGGATAAATGATATCCAGAGTGACTTGGCTGTAACTGCTACATATTCTCAAGAAGATATACAAGTGTTGATGTATAACAGAGATATTATTAGATTGATGGGCAAAAATGTTATATCCAATCCTATCAATAGGTTGTCTTATGCTGGTGGTTTATTTGGTGTAGTAGACCTAGAGCCATATAACGCAAACGATATTATAGATTTATCCAATTATAATACTATATTGAGTACTAACTTGACCTATGATGGAGAAGGTACAATAGTAGGTAGTAGCGTAGGTGGTGTGGCAGGATTTATCGGTGGTAATACTATATTTACAAACGCCGAGGCTATATTTGCTCAGACTACAAGGTTGAGAGGTTACAATTTTGTAGGTGGTCTAGTTGGGCAAAATAATGGTACTATCACTTATAGTAGTGCTCACTATATCACTGCTCTTCAAAATACTATCAACTCTGCTCGTACAGGTGCATTATCTACCAATGCTATAAATGTCTTTGAGACAAACAATCCTATAGCTAGTGTAGGTGGCTTGGTAGGATTAAACTTTGGTGCTACTTATAATGCTGGACAGACTGGTACTATTCGTTACTCTACTAGCTCACTATATGTTATGAGTACCACAGCTCAAAATGCAGGTGGACTCATCGGTGTTAGCTTTGGTGGAGATATCAAGGCAGTATATGCTACTGGTACGGTAGTAGGGTCTACTACAGCAAGTGTAGGTGGTCTCATTGGTCAAGTATCCACTATTGATAGTGTTACTACAAGTAATATCTTGGACGCTGGTAGGAATGTAGATGCTATTGAGGTAGCTAACCCATTTGTAAATATTCAGAGTCTACCAGATCAATTGTTGAGTATAGATTTTGCAGTTGCACACAACAACTGGGCAGCATCGTATTACTCATACTACAGCACATTACTAGGTAGTAATGGTGAGGGTACAGGTTACCTAGGTGGCCTAGTCGGTATGGTGAGCGATAGTAGAAACTTGTCTACATCTCATGTAAAGGAAATTAGTCAGATTAATTACTATAACCGTGAGATAACGAATCGTGAAATTGCTACTACCGCTACCGCAGTGCAAAGTAATTCGATATTACTTAGCGATGTGGGAGCATACAGGTCTAGTACATCATTAGATGACTTTGAGTTGGCGACAGGCGAGATCGCTCCAGAGGTAGTAGGAGATGAAAACATCACTATTACTCGTGGATATTTGATAGCTAATCCAAATACTTTCTATGGCTCTTGGGACCAATACAGTATCAATGGATACAATGTAGATGGTACGCCAGTTATAGAGAAAAGGCAGGCGCCAGAATCATTTGACATAGATAGTGCAGATGATTTGATACTAATGTATTGGAGACCTGACAAGACCTACAACTTGAGAGCTAGTATCAACTTGCGTTATGTAGGTGATGATAGCGAGATTCATTACATGCCTTACTTTATAGTTGGCTCACAAAACCAACCATTTAGTGGAGTATTGAATGGTAACGGATATACAATATCCAATGTACACTTAAATGGAATTACAGCACATACAGTAGGTATATTTGGATATACAAAGGGTGGAGAGATAAATGACTTGTATTTATCCGACATTAGTTATACCACATCGCTCAACCCTGATGCTATTGCATATGTTGGTGGCTTGGTAGGTTATAGCGAAGGCACTCTTATCAACAATGTACATTTGAGTAATATCGATATTAATACAACAGCTACAGTTGTAGGTGGTATAGTAGGTTATGCTGGCAGTGGTGCTACTCTACAAAATGCAACAGTACAAGATGCTATGATAGCATACAGTACTCCTCAATCAAGCGTAGATGGGACTAGTATTTATGTAGGTGGTGCTATAGGTAGAGCATATGCGACTAATGTCTCTGGAGTAGCTAGTACTGGTACTATTACACTAGAGCAAAATGACGCAACTACCGCTAGTGGTACTGCAAATTATCTGGATATAAATATTGGTGGTAGTTTTGGTGCAATTAATTACAACAGCGTAATACGCAATGTAATCAACCATATGGATATAATGATTGCCAACTATGATACCGATACTCAATCTGTTGAATGGTCAGATGGTGCAAGTACATACGATATTTACCACAACTTGAATATTGGTGGATTTGCTGGAGAATTGTACAATGGTACTGGTAATGCAGTGAGTATGGTATTTGTAGACGGTAGTATATATGCTGATTTATCCAACCAGGTAGATAGGCGCAATGGTAGTGCAACAATTATGACAAACAACATTGGTGGTATGGCAGGTGAGATATTGTCAACAAGAGTAGCCAACAATGTCAGTGCATATAATATCTACCTGTACAGCTTTAACCAAAATAGTGTGGTAGAGAGTTATGTAAATACTTATGTTGGTGGTTGTTTTGGTAGCGAAAATTCTGGTATGGCAAACGATGCTACACTGAGGTCAAATTATTCATTAGTATCAATATTCAATAACTCATATTTATCTGAGACAAATGCTTATGCGGGTATTAGAGCTACCTCTGGTGCAAGTACTGAGATTACTTGTGATACCTATTACTCATTAGCGTCTATTAACAACAATTATGCATTAAACAATACTATCACGGATACCAATGGTGCTTATCAAGTTACCTTGACACAATTTGAGGAATTCTTTGAGAGTATGGGTAGTGAGTACCAGACATTGTATGATGTATTTAATAGTTTATTTGCTACAGAGGGTACCAAGGTAAACCCAATTTTGATAGATACAGCAGAGCAATTTAACGACATTCGTATGCAAGAGAATAATGGTACTTACTTGTATTACTTGCTAAATACTAGCAATATAGTAATTGACTTGGGTGGTACCAGTGAGAAACCTCTAGGCGAGTATATGTTTACTGGATTCTTTAACGGTGCAGGTAATGTAATCAATGTAGAGTACAGTGGCATTAGTAGTACTAGATATGGAGTATTTGGTGATGTCGTACCTAGCGAAGATGGTACACCTAGTGCAATTACTGGTCTATATGTTGATCTCAATAATGTACAATGTAGGACTAGTTACAACTCTTACAGTTACTTTGGTGGTGCTGTAGCTAGCCTAGGTGAGACCTGTGTAATTTACGCAACTGGTGTACAGGGCTCTGGTAGAATTGAGTCAAACGACTCAGGAGCTAACTTGATAATTGGTGGTGTAGTAGGTTACAACGAAGGTTTTGTAAACAACTGTTGGGGTGGCGCAAGTATTACTGTATCAGGTGATGCTAGCACATACCTAGGTGGTGTAGTAGGTCAAACAGATAATGTTACTGGTGGTATCGAATTGGCTAACTTGTCATTTACTGGTACTCTCAGTCGTGGCGTTAGCCAGACAGCAGTAGCATATGTAGGTGGTATCTTGGGTTACGCTGATAGTAATACAAATAGTTGTGTTGAGATATTTAAGTTGCTCAGTACTGGTATGATATCATCTCAGGCAAGTAGTGGAGCTACTCAGCCGTTACTAGGACATGTAAATGAGGTTAGTCCGAGCGTGCTTACAGCATCTCCTCAGTTTGGTCAAGTTGAGGCAGTGTATTCTACCGATACTGGACTGGAGGGGATAACTGCAAGTAATCAAACCTATGCTATAGGTACAGATTATGAGACAATGAAGACTGATAACGCATTTGCTAGTGCGGTGTTGGCAAGTGGCTTATGGGCTCAAGATGTTGAGTACAACTATGGTTGGCCATATTTGATAATTAGCTATGGTAGGATACTCAATACTGGTGGAGGCGTAGAGGGTAACCCTATACAAATACCAAATGAGGAGATACTGGCTTATTATCTCACCAATGGAATGGCACAGGACGGCTATTACTTACTCACAAAGGAGCCAGATGGCACAGGTCAAATCATATATGATATGGGTGATTATGACTGGACTGTAAATACACTAAACGGATACCTAATGGTACCAGAGGGCAATACAGTTATATTTGACAATATACACAAGCCACTATTTGACATGATTGGCGAGGTTAGTTTTGTGGACTACTATAGATTGAGCGGAGATAGTGGTGTGAGGGTAGAATATGACGGAACATTTACAGATACTATACTCACCATTAGGACAAGTGTTACTAATGTGCTAGGTTCGCAAAATTACGGTATGTTACACAATATTGAGGTAATTGGTAATGGCGCTCTTAGCCTGACAGAGACTGGCAGTACTGGCAATGGAGCATTGGTCGGTATTAATGGTAATGGCACAGGTCACATAATGCATTGTAAGGCTAGTAATATTACTATCAACTCTAGCTCAACCAGCAGGATTGGTGGTATAGCGGGTGTTAATAATAATGTAATTCAAAACTGTACTGTAGACAACATCAACTTGACTGGTAGCCAGTACATAGGTGGTATTGCAGGATTTAGTGAGTTGGTTGGAGATACTTCTAGTTTTGCCAATAATACAGTTAATAACTTGCAGATAACTGCGACATCAAATGCTGGTGGTATCGCTGGATCATTGTGGGCTAGTGCTATACAAATGGTAGATTGTAGCTTAACCGGAAATGGTAGCATTACAGTAACTAGTAGTAATGCTGGTGGACTAGTGGGTTACAATAGCGGTAGTATTAGTGGTGGCAGTGTATCTAGTGGCTATACCATCACTGGTACATATGTAGGTGGAGTAGCTGGCATCAATAATAGCGGTGCTAATATTAGTGGTGTAACCAACAGCGCAACAGTGCGTGGTGGTAGTTATGCTGGTGGTATAGTAGGTAGGAATGCAAGTACTGTTACAAACTGTACCAACAATGGCTCTGTATCTGGTACCTCTAGTATAGGTGGAATAGTTGGTCAAAACTATACAAATGGGTCTGTAACTCAATCTACACAAAGCGCTGGCACTATCACTGGTAATACTAATGTCGGTGGTATTGTAGGGCAAAATAGCTCTGGCGGTACGGTGTCAAATAATATTTTTGCTGGTGGCAATATGGGGATATCTGCTATACAGACGTCAAATGCTGTAGGTCTAATAATAGGTCAAAATGCTAGTACAAATGTTAGTGGAAATTCCGTATCAGCAACCAGTGTGTCTATCTCTGGTACAGGTAACAATATAGGTATATTTGTAGGAGAGAGTACTGCTAATCTAGATTTAGATAGCTTTAGCATTGCTGGGGCATTTAGTGTAAATGTAGGAGCATCTACCAATGTTGGTTTGGTTGGTAATAACCCTACTAGTGTTACACTGAGCGGTACACCAGAAATTAAGGGTGATGTAACCATTACAGGTAGCTCTAGCAATATTGGTGGTATAGTAGGTAACAACAGTGGTACTATCAGCAATGTTAACATCAGTACAATGTTTAATATTACTGGTGGTACATATACTGGAGGTATAGCTGGCTATAATAATGGAACTATATCCAATTGTTCGATATCTTGTAATATATATGGTAATAGTAATTATCACGGAGGAGCTACAGGACACAACAGAGGTAGTATTACTGGCGGTACATATAGCGTAAGTGTACAAGGTGGTAATTATGTAGGTGGTATTGCAGGTCAAAATGATGGTACTATTAGTAGTATAAGTGTCAACCTCGCATACCTGAGTGGTAGTGACTACTTGGGAGGAGTAGCAGGAACAAGTATAGATAGTATAAGTAGCGTCAATGTAGTTTACTATAGAGATGTCTGGGGTAACTTTGAGACAGGTACAGGTGATAGTGCTATAGTAGGTGCAAATTATATTGGTGGAATAGTAGGTGATGCGACTATCAGCAGTACTCTCAATGCTTGTAGTACTGAGGGGCTAATCATACAGGCTAGTGGCTCTAGGGTAGGTGGACTGGCAGGTCGTATAGCTACCCAAATGACCAATGTAAGTGTAAATGGTATAACTATAACAGGTGATAGTAGGCTAGGTGGATTGGTAGGTGAATTGGGTGCTATCGGAGATGGTAACAAAAACCTCATGCTTGGTACAAATACTGTGAGCGGTAATGTAGTAATAACCGCAAGCGGAGGTTACATAGCCTGTGTAGCTGGATATATGATTGCAGATATTTCGTGTAATGTATCTGGTACATTTACCTTAACAGTTAACGGTAGCTCTGGTGGAGTCGCAGTAATGGCTGGATATGCGTATTATGATTTGACTCGGTTGGTTATAGCCGGACAAGTAACTGCTACAGGAACAGGTACGGGTAATGGTACAGACCTAGTAAATGATAACTTCCCTTGGTTTGGTAAAGCAAGTTTTGATTTTAGTATAGATTATAGTAATAGACTAAATGTTACCGCTAGTCTAAGTGGTGTTAGTCTAGAACATAGCTTTGGTAGTGATGACTTTTCATTGGTTTAAACTACTAAAAAGGGATAATTAATAAGATTGATAATCTTGCTTTAATTTGGAATTAAGTATTGTCAATAGGGAATTTTTGTGATAAAATATACATAGTAAAAAATTGGAAGGAGTAATTTACTATGGCATCTAGAAAAGAGCGTAAAGAGCAAAAAAGAGCCGAAAAAGAGGACTACAAGAGACAAGAAGATGAGTGGTTGGCAAAGCAAACAGTAGAGGTTATGCGCAAGCGTCAAGCAGCTGATGCAAAAAAGCATAAGCGTGAATTAAAAAAAGAGGCACGTAAAAATCTAACAACACTACAAAAAGTTAGTCAGGTAGCCGCAGGTGCGGGAGCAGCGGTGGCTAGCTGGATTGGTTGGACATTATTTAAAAATCAACAAGTAGAGCAGCGTCTTGATAAAGTGTTTACTGATGAGCAATACAAGCAAGCCTTTTATGAGCAGATACAGCGTGAGTATGCTGGTTTTGCTGCCGAAAACAATATGACATTTAATAGTAATGTTTGGCGTGAAAATTTAATACAAGAATTAAAGTCAAATGGTAGAGTAGAAGAGGCTATGAATCTCCAAAACATGTTTAACCAAGTTGAATCTGGTGTGTTTATTGGGGCAGATATCAATGATTATTTATCTACAAATAATTTGATGCAATATTATCAATCTACAGAGTTAACTGATGCGCAGGTTAGACAGATTTATAATGAAGCTTTTGAATCTGTGTATGGGTACCAAATTAGCTCAAATGACTTGCGTGGGAATTTGGCACATTTGTATGAAACCTGTATGACAGGTGATTATGCTGAGTTGCAAAAGCAATTTGATGATTATGTTTTGTTTTTGGTAGCAAGTAACAGTAATTATGTATCTCGTATGTATACTGAGGCACAGTTAGATGCTAAATTACTAGAGGCTGGCATGAATCCAGATAGATTGGATATACTTTCACCAGCAAATAAAGCTTCTTTATATAGGGCTCAAATATGTCAAGATATGACTAATGAGTATGGTCAAAGTTTCCAAGAGTTGCCATCTATTATATATAACTTGTATCCACTCTCTCAAGCAAGTGACCAGACAGCAGGTAATTTTTGGGAGGAATACCTTGTAGTCCGTATGACAGAGCTTTCGTACCGAGATAATATTGATACTTGGACTATGGAGCAAGTATTGCAAGATTTTGGTTATACTGGACCATACTTGGATATGGCAGAAAATATGTCTACCAACGATTATATCTTTGCATCTGTTATGGAGAATAAATATAGAGGTGCTGATTGCATTGGCGATGATTTTTCAGTAAACTTTAATAATACTGGTACATTGACAGGGCAAGACCTGATAAATTACCAAACCGATGTAGCAAATTACCAAGACTGGTTGGCAAATGGTCAAGAGGTAGACATTGCTACTTGGCTTGATATGAATGGTTATCTAGACCAAATTATGGCATATTACAATGATACATTGAATCAAGATTATGGTGAAACTTATGCTCCTATGATGTATGGTTCATCAGCGCTATGCTTTGTACTGGGTACTTTTGTAGTGCGCAAGTTGCAAATACACAAGGCTTACAAGGACCTTGAGAGATTTGAGCGTGCTATGGAGGAGCGAGGACTAACCGAGGAAGATCTAAAAGGAAAACCTCCTATCAACATAGTGTCAAAAGAGGATCTAAAGCGCTCAAGTATAGACACATCTACTACCGAGATATCTGAGCAAGAAAGAGCGAGAAAGAGTGGTTTTGACACACCAAAGCAAGACGAAAAGGCTCAAACTCAAAAAGATGAAATAGTTGACGATAGTATCCATGCGACCAGTGATGCTCCTACTCAAGATAGTATTGATATAGTAAATATGGCAAAGAACAAGCATAGGGCTAATCCAAAACAAGAGTCTGATGCTAATACAGAAGAGGTAAATATTTTGGATATGGCAAAGTCTAGAGGACTGCAGTAAATTACTCTATAAATAATTAAAAAGAGAGCAATTTGTTACGCTCTCTTTTTGTTGGTGTGCCCAATAAATAAAAATTTTTAATTGGGTTATTACTGATACAAAAATATAGTATTTTTTATTCAAATAATAGGGGGTAGTTTATAAGTCTTTGATAAATTATACCCATGTAGAAACTGCTATAAATTTGCTAATTAATTTAGAGTAGGTATTTCTGTTTTAATATTTATTTTTTGTAATTTACAATTTATATATATCGTATTGGGGACAATAATAAAATTATATATTATTTTTTTGTGATGCAAAATTTTGTGGGTAATGTTGGTTACTTGCCAACATTATTGATTGTGCTATTACTTGTGCTAATTTGTATACAGCATACAATCGTGTACCTGCACCCAATTTGATATTTTTATTGCAAACAGTTGTAATGCCATATACAAAAATATCCGCATTAATCTCTGTGCCGTTGGATAACGAACCAATGTATTGGTCGGCTATCACTACCTCATCTAAATGTATTTGGTCCCTAGTGGCCATTGCATCAATTACACACAAAATTGCATGTGGGTGCATAGTGCGTATGTAGTCTACTGCAAATCCCACATTTTTGCCAGTGATACAATGGTTGAGGTCTCCATATACATAATGTGGTAAATTGTTTGACTTTAGCATTTGCCCCACCATACAACCTAAGCTATCAAATATAACCCTATCTGTACCCAGACACAAAAATACTACGCTCTCCACATTTGTGCCAAAAATATTGGATAACTTGTGTGATATATGTTGCATTGCATTATTGGCATATCCATAAATTCGTAAAAATTCTCGCACTTTTTGTCCTCACTAAGTATATTAATATTAAGAAGATTGTCTATAATGGTATTAGCATACTTTAGTTTTGGTGATAATGGTGTCAAGCTTGCAAATTTTGTCAATATTAGACATACCATCAAAAAATTTTACAAAATTAATGACAAAATACCTATTATATGCTAAAATATCTACAACATGAGTGGAGGTGGGCGTACCTATGCCTTGGATCGATATTGCATTTTTTGTAATTTTGATAATTGCCGCTATCATAGGTTGTTACAAGGGCTTTTTGCAGTCCGTTGTGGCATTGTGTGGTACATTGCTCACATTGGTCTTGTCTATTTGGTTATCAAAGCCAGCCAATGGACTATTAGAGAGTTGGTTTGGGCTAAATTCTGCATTGGGTTCTGCCTTGTATGATACCATTGCAGGATATTGTCAAGGTGATAGTTTATCATTTTTGCTAGACCAATTAGCAAAATTATTGCTTGGTGCTGACTATGTTGAGGTATATGGTAGCATCAGTTCTCCAGAGTTTATTACTGCATTTTCAAATGCTATAGGTGAGTTGATAGGTATACTTATCACTGTAGCGATCTTGTTTATTATTATAAAACTAATCATTTTCCTATTATCTAAGTTGTTTGATGTAATTACAAAAAATCGTGCTATCAATGGACTTGATAGAGTATTGGGTTTTGTAATAGGTGCAGCTGAGGGATTCTTGTTTTGCTTTGTAGTATTAGGCATATGCTATTTGTTAGGTGGTATGATACCGGCATTTGGGAATTGGATAGGGGATATGCAAGCGCTCAATCCAGTCGTCAATGAGGTATACAAATGGGCTAGTGAGTTATTAGAAAATACCATAATACCATTCTTTACGGGGTGATGATAGGTTAGACATTTGTGTAACGACCTTACCATAACCATAAAAAATGAGAAATTAAAATTTATCTATGATTTTAATAAAACAAATAAGAGCTTTAGTCATGCCAAAAGCTCTTATTTATTTTACACTCTCTGGGTGTGTATATTGCTTGTTGTTTTTTATATTAGTTTGTGAATTATTTTCATTTACCGTGCTATCTTTTTTGTTTATCAAAAATTTATTTACAAACCAGCGCTCCAGGAATATACCCAATAAAAATGCTAGTATGGTATACAGTCTAACTTCGCCATAGTTAAATAAATATACTACCAGGTAAAACGAAAAACATACAAAGACCGCTCTAGTTATATCCACTATAATACTTATAATAACTTTTGATATCCGTTTGCTTAGTTGCTTATTCTTTAATTGCATTTTTGTGGATTTATTTTTTGTAGTTTTTGCAAGTTTGTGTGTGTTTTTTTGTTTGGGGAGTTTTTTATTACTTGATATTTTGCGATTGATAATGTAGTAGCAAAATCTACCTATTTCATCAATACCTGCAATTAATATGCCTATCCATATTAGTAATAAAAAAATCCACACTTGCCCCATAGCCTCAAATAACATTATTTAAATATCCTCTTGATAAGACTAGGTTTTTGCACAGAATAGCGTATACTATCCACTCTACCGCTCACCTCAATGACTCCTGAGGAAAGGTCCAATTTGTCCATATATAGGTCGCTTCCTTGTATAGTTAACTGAGTATCTCCTATTTTACAGGTTACAATATTGGGATTGATATTATCTACTCTGGTTACACCTGATACCATCAAGTTTTGTCTATTATCCAAACATATTTTGTGATTACTGTTTTTACTCATTGTTTGTGAATTGTTGTTTTTTGTTACTATATTATTTTCGCTCATAATAATTACCTTTTATTTTTTTATATTATATGAGTAAAAACTATATACAAATTACACAATAAAAAAAATTAATTTTTAATATATATAAAATAATTAATTGTAAATAAATTTTAATTTTGTGTTTATTTAGGCACTCTTAAATTTGAACAAAAAGTATTTACAAACACCAGTATTTGTGTTACAATATTCTCGTAAAAAAAATTAATAATTAGTGAGGTTATAAATATGCAAAGAAGGTCTGAGGTAGCTGCACACAATGAGGTGTGGAGTGTGCTCAATGGTTATGTTCCTCTAGATTTGGAATATAATGATGGCGACAAGATTGTTATGGTGAGGAATCCGCTTATGTTTGGTGGCAAGCCAGGACCTACTGGTAACAATATAAAAATATTTGATGCTCACCTCAATTCACTTGCTGGTCAAGAGAGAAAGTTTGAGTTGGAATTTGGCAGGTTGTCTAGTAGTCAATTTTTGGAGTCAATTGGTGTTAAGGAGGGTAAGACCTCTGCTGTTACTGCTGTAAAGTTGCTCAAAAATAATATTAAGAGTAAACTAGGTACTAGGGGTATGATGCAAGTTTTTGCTACATCATATAGTGATGAGCGATTGTATTCACCTAGTGAAGTTGCTTGTAGCTACTTGAGAGAGTGTAATGTAGGATTAATAGAGATTTTTGGTAAAGTACCAGCGTACAATGAGCATGTGAGCAAAGTATTGGAGGAGTTGTCTATGGACGCACCTGCAGATTCTATAGAGGCTGAGGTTATCAAAGAGTATCAAGACGCTCTCTCTAGCGCTCGTCAACAAAATAGCACTTCACAGAGTATTGCGCATAGTGAGGACAGCTCAGCACCTACTCGTAGCTTTTCGTAAATTTTGTTAGTATGTAGTTAATTTTTGCTACTTTCTATTGATTTTTTGTAAGAAAATACTCTGATTTTGTAAAATCAAAGTATTTTTTTGTTTTATAAAGTGCTTTAATTTTGTAGTATAGATTAATAAAAATTCGACAATTTGCGACAAATTTATTTACAATGTAGTCGGTGTCCTGTTTATTTATTACAAAAAGTATAGTTAAATTTTTTACAATATGATAAAATTTGAACAATCAAAACAACTAGGGATAAATATGAGTATAAATAAAAAATTTGCCAATAGATTGGATAATATACTGAGAGTTAGAGGGCTGACTCCGGATAAATTTTTACTAGAAAACAATCTCCAATTTGTATACAAAAGTATTTTAAATAATGCCCAATTAGAGCAAGCTATAAACTTTGTATTCCGTGTTGCAGATTGTATAGAGGTTAGACGTAGTATAGTCTTGCAGTATGTACTAGAGCAATATGCAGAGGAAAAGAAATTTACAATTGTGCCTGAGCCGATGCTTGGTTTTATGAGAGTCGATAGTGAGGTTGTGGACTTGCCAGAGGCGACTATTCTTGATATTATCTCTGCAACTACAAAATGTATGGATAGTACAAAATATTGTGATGCAGATTTTTTATCATTGATAACTATCCTCAACGCATTGGATATGTCTCCATTTATATTTTTTAATGACGACTCTTTTTGCGATATAGATGGAGGCGAACAAAATAATTTGGACAAAGCAGTAGGTGAGTAAACAAGACTAATAATTGATGTTTTTAAATGTAAAAAGATAGATTTTTCAAGTTTATATTTTTTGAATTTTTACATTAATTAAAACTGATATTTTTTTGTCATAAATGCATTAATTTGTATGTTATATTTATTGCTGTAAAAGTAGCCAAAACAACTTATTAAAAATTAATAAAAAGTCCAAAAATTTAATTGGACTTTTTACTTTGTTTCTTCCACTGGTGATGAGGAAATGTTTGAATCGTCTTCTCTTGTTTCTGTTTGAGGCAAACTTTTTGCGCTTTCTTGTTTCCTTGTCCTGATTAATAAAATGGTAATAATTAATGTTATTAGCGTACAAACTGCTGCCCCTATGAATATAGTCAAAAATGATGGGATAATAAAATACAAAGCAACTACAACCATTCGCATTATTAATACTGAAATATTCTTGTACAAAACTCCTATAGGCGCACAATTATCTTTTTTTATTTGGTCTAGGTAATCGCCCTGCATTGTGATGTAAGAGAATATATAAGATAGTCCACAAAGAGTGCTTGCAATTACTAACATTATATCACTATGCCATATACTTATCATGGCTACCGATGCGACAAATAGGATAAAGTATATTGCTATAGACAAAACTTGCATATTTCGCAACCTTAGCCACCTACACAAATAATCTAGACCTATTTGTATTAGGAAAGTGGCGCCTAATACTATTCCTACCAATTCTATTGATGGACTAATGTCATACATATAAACTGGTATTACCATAGAGGATACAGCGTATCCTGCTCCAGAAAAAAACCAAAAGAATATATACAATTTGTAAAATTTTGTTTTTGGATATTTGTTGATTTTTATTTTTTTGTAAGATTGCCTTTGTTCTTTTTTTATTATTAGAGGTATTAGACTGCAAATATATACAATGGTAGCTGCCATACATACCCATAGTAGCGAATCAGCCAATGTGGAGCCCAAGATGTATGCAGAAACTAGGCTAAATATAAAGTAACCGATGGCGCAAAATGCATCAAATTTTGCCATATTTACATTGTCATTGGTGTATGTGTAAAGGTTCTCTATAGGTGTATAATATAGACATTGTCCAAAACCAGATAATATACCCAGTATTATTACTAATGGAATACTAAATTCGCAACAAGCAATGAGTATCGGCACTAGCACATATAATAAAATATGAATAATCAATGCTAGCATATTATAGCGCAAAATCAGTTTGTTTAGTGCTAATCCCAGTAGCATATTGGACAGATAAAATATAATAATGTATGCCAGAGCCCATTCGATGCTACCCATATGTTGTAGTATTAATACGGGTACAAATACTTTTACAATACTCTCCGCTATACCATTCAAAAAATTGTGTAAAAATATAGGATTGATTGACTTCATCATTATACCTTTAAGTATTACTTTATGACTTAATTATAACAATTTTTTTGTTACAAAAGTCAAGCAATCGGTGAATGTTTGTGAATAAACGAGTTTCAATTGTTTTGTCTGTTAAAAAATAGTTGTCAGTTCACTAAAAATATGTAAAAAACTTGTTTACAAAATATTTATTTTATATTTATATTTTTTCCATAAAATTTTAGCCACCAATCACCATATTTAGACATATATTATATTTTAATATAATTGACAAAAAGTAGTCAAAATGCAATAATGTAGATAGTTTTACAAAAGGAGAAAATTAATTATGTTGATGAGTAAACTCGTGGGTGAGAGATTCAAGGAAAAGCCAGCAGATTGCTCGCTCGTATCACATGAGTTTTTGATTAGAGGTGGGTATATTCGCCATGTTACCAACGGTGTGTATTCACTCATGACTCCTGCACTCAAGGTAGTGCAAAATATAGAGAATATTGTGCGAGAGGAGATGAATAAGATTGATGGACAAGAGGTCTTGTTCCCCAACATTATGCCAAAGGAGTTGTGGGACGAGTCAGGTAGATATACTAGTGTAGGTAGTGAGATGTTTCGTTTTGTTGACCGTGCTGATAGACCACTAGTGCTAGGTATGACCCATGAGGAGCCTTGTGTAGATGCTGCTAGGGCGTCTGCTACTAGTTATACTCAGTATCCTTTTTGTATGTATCAGTTTCAGACAAAGTTTCGTGATGAGCCTAGACCTAGGAATGGGTTAATACGCTTGCGTGAGTTTATAATGAAAGATGCTTATTCCTTTCATACTAGTACTGAGGACTTGGAGCAATATTACGAAAGGGTAAAATCTGCGTATTTTCGTATGTATGCACGTATGGGGTTAGGTGAGGCTGTATGCGTTGCTGGTGATAATGGTATGATGGGTGGCAAGATTGCTCATGAGTTTACATTATTGTGCCCAGCTGGAGAGGATATCATAGCACATTGCTCTCACTGTAACTATTATGCCAATAGTGAGGTGGCTGTATCCAAGGTCCACCCTACAGGTAGGCAACCTACTGAGCTAAAAGAGTTGACTACTACTGATTGTCATACTGTCCAAGATGTTTGTGACTTGTGTGGTGGTTCACCAGAGTACTTTGCCAAGGCTGTTATATATAGACTCCAAGATGGTAGGCATGTTATCGCTTTTGTGCGTGGAGATTATGATATCGAGGAATGCAAGTTACAAAAGATTGTGCAGAGTGAGTTGTATGAGGCCACTCCAGAGTTTTTGCTCAAGATGCATGCAGGTTCTGTGGGACCTATTGGCTTGATGCGTGAATGCAAGGAATATATAGTGATATTTGATGAGAGCTTGAGAGAGGAGCACAATTTGTGGATAGGTGCCAATCGCAAAGGTGTACACTTGACAGGTTTTGACTATGCTAGAGACCTAGATTATACGCCTGATTTTGTAGATATACGTAAGGTAAAGGTTGGCGATATATGCTCTTGTGGCAAGGGCGAGATTTCGCTGAGCAAAGGTGTAGAGATAGGTAATATTTTCCAACTGGGCAAAAAATATACAAAGCCTATGAATATGACTTATCTAAATGCAGAGGGAGTTGCTTGTACGCCTACTATGGGGTGCTATGGATTGGGAGTGACTAGATGTGTAGCATCAATCATAGAGGTAAATCATGATGAGCGAGGACCAATTTGGCCATATGAGGTGGCACCATTTAAGGTGCATATTTGCATAACAAACACAAAAAATAATGATATGTTGCAGGCAGGCAAGACCTTGCATGATTTATTCCGCAACGCAGGGATTGATGTGTTGTTGGACGAGAGGAAAGTATCTAGTGGTGTGCAATTTGCAGATGCAGATTTGCTGGGAGCACCGTTTAGAGTGATTGTAGGTAGAGATTTTGCAAACTCTACGCTAGACATATTAGAGCGACCAGTAGAGGTAAGTAGTAAGTTATTTGACTTTTCAAAAGTTATGGCAGTCCGTGATGTATTTGAATTTGTACAAAATTATCCAGACAAAACGCTATAATCATAGTCAAGTAATGTAAAAAATGGGGGTTAATATATGTCCAAAAAGGAAGAAGTGGCAAGAGACAAAGATGGTAATAATGTAAGAGTGATTACCAAGAAAAAGGGTGGTTGCGGTACATTTTTTACAGGTTTTTTCTGTTGCTTACTATTCTTTGTAATCGTATTTGGTGGTACAGGTGCGTACCTATGGTTTGGTATGAACTTAGCACAAATAGAGAAAATACTCGGTACTGAGTTGCCAATAGACGGTGATATTCGCAATAAATCTTTTGGTGAATTAATTTCACTAGCCTTGGAGACAAAAGATAATTATGTACATATGAAGATTAGTGAGGTTGAGAGCAAACTGGGCATAGATTTACCTCAAAAAATCCCAGGTACTGACATTAGTATAACTTATCTATATGACGCAAGTGTACAGTTTAATAATGCAACAGTTGTGGTAAAAGATATAGAGTTGATGGATGCTGTAAACAACCTTGATGCGTTTGTTGATGCTATCTTGCCAGTGTTTTATGACAACACGACCGTAGGTGAGATATTGACCACTCTGGATATGCAGACAACTATCCAAGAAATGGGATACCCAGCATTGGTAGATGCAATATACAATGTAGGTACACTAGAGCAACCTGTGTACAAAGATTTGTCTAGCCTCACAATATCCCAGGCACAAGATGTGTTGGTAGAGTACTATGGCAGTGACAATCTTACCATTCAAAATGTAGTAGATGCACTAGGTTTACAAGAGTTTATACCAGATCCAGTAACTGGTGAGACCGATGTGTATGCTGGGATTCGTGGTTTGTTACTGACATCTGTTAGCATCGATGATATCTTGGACAATTTGGACGGCAAATTTTTGACACAAGTAGTTGACTTATCCGATTTTGCCTTTACTCAGACGGCAGAGTTTGGCGCAACAAAGTTATCTAGTATGGTAGATTATATACAGACTGTGCCACTTTCTCAAATCATAGATGTACCTACTAGCATTACAAGTAGTAGCACGACTAGTGACAAATTACTCTATGCAGTGAGGAATATGGATATTGATATGTTATTGGGCGATGACCCAATGACTGCTATACTTAACCTCATAGATAGCGCCGAGGGATATCCAAATCTAACGATAAATGATTTAGTTGATATGTCGGAGATGAATATTAGCGCACTTGGAGATATCAAGGTTACCGACCTCATTCGTGATGCAGATACCACAATCAATGCAAAGCTAGACTCTATGATGCTAGGTGACTTAGTGACATTGTCTGGTATAGTTGACGAAAACTTTTTTGTAAACAATCCAGAGTTTGCTTCTTTAGAGGATACACCTATTAGTCAATTTGCACAAAGTGTAAAAGGATTAAAGATTAATCAAATACTGACAGCTAGCCAATTAGCAAATACCAGTCTCAGTACCGCACAACAAGAGATGACGATACCACAATTATTACAAAGCAATGCAGGTATGAGCATATCTCAATTATTAGGGACAGACAACATCAATGCTGTTGGTGGATATTTGAGCGTATTGGCTACTGCTACAGCTAGTGACTTTGATACTAGATTTGACGCACTGAGTATTCAAGATATAGTAGGGGCAAGTAATCAACTGAGTCAATTGTATAGACTGGCTGATATATCACTAGGCGAGATATTTGATGACCCTAATGCTTTGAATACTATAATTGCAGAGTTTGGTACCATTGGTGAATTGTGTGGCAGTAATGAGGGTATATTTGCTATTATTGGAGATATATCCATTCAAGAGTTACTCGATAATCCTAATGCTATCAGTAACGCAATAAATTCATCTACAGTGACTCTAGCACAATTTTTGGACTTTACTCCAGATAATGCAATGATTACTCTCATTAGTAATATTCAAGTAGGGCAATTATTTGCCGATGCTGAGAGCGCTATTATGCAAGCATTGTGTGGTGACAGTAATCAAAATACTTTGGCTACATTATTGGGCATAGACAATCCTACTGGGTTAACCAAGGTAATAGCTGGCATTAACGTAAATCAATTGCTCAATGGTGATGCTGGTACAGCATTCCAAAACGCACTAAAAGGTGCTACCGATGTAACATTAGGTTCATTATTAAATAATGATGATAGCAATCAATTGATTACACTCATTAGTGACCTCACAGTAGCTGACTTGTTTGGTACCAATCCAGGGCAAAAGATTTATGATAAATTGGCTACTAGCAACACAACTTTGCTACAATTTATAGGCAAAGGGTCTGCATCTGGTTTGGCTAGCGATGTGCTAGGTCAACTCACTTTGAGTGATTTATTTGGTACTGGTGATATCAGTACAAAGATTACTAGCGTGGTAAATAGTATTAAGTTAACCAGTATTTTTGACACAAGTACAATGGACAAAGACACCGTATTGTATAAATTATTGACCAAGGAGAGCAATCAAAATTTGACTGTAGGTGGGTTGCAAGATGCAATTACCAATATGACCCTAGCTGATGTGGTAGGTACACCTACCAGTGGAGTGCTAGCCTTGGAGGGAGTAGACTTGAGTGTGTCAATCAACAATATTGGTGACGCATTTAGTAATGTAAATTTTGCGACAATAGATATAGCAGATTTTATTAGAGCAGGTTTGTTGGATTGTCCAGAGGGTACCCAAGTAACAGATTGGGAGGGTATCACTCTACAAACTGTAATAGATGCTTATAGTCCATAATCTAGAAAGTCCAAAATACTAATAGTTAGGGAGAAAATAGGAGGAATACTATGGCTAAAGAGTTGGAGGAAAAATCAAAGACTACTAGTAAGTCAAAGAGTGCTAGCGCTCCAAAATCAAACACATCAAAAACTGTAAAGGCTACTCGTGGTAGACCAAAAAAGTCCACAACTGACAAAAAGGTTGCATCAAAGGAAACTGCTGTCACCAAACCTACAAAAAAATTAGTAATCATCACTGGTGCTACTAGTGGTATGGGACTAGAGGTTACAAAGCGTTTGGTAGCCCAGGGAGATTGCTGTGTAATTGCAGTAGGGCGTAGGCCACAATTGTGTAGAGATATAATGCTACAATTGAGACAAAAATACCCTGAGCTAGATTTACATTTTTTGGTGGCAGACCTATCAATTATGGCTCAAGTGAGAGCCTTGGTAGAGGATATTGAGCAAAAAATGCAAAAACTAGGTTATGAGCATATTGATGTATTGTATCTCAACGCAGGGGTAATGACGCAAGATATTCAAATGACGTATGAGGGACATGAGGTACAATGGGCTACCAATTATTTGTCAGCGTGTTTGCTGACTGAGTTATTGTATCCATATATTCGCAAGAGTGTCGATGGTAGGATAATATTTATGACAGATGACAAGGCACGCAAATTACAGTTGGATTGGCGTGCTATCCGTGAGCCAAAGCGTAGTAAGGCAAGTAAACTGTATGAGCAAACAAAATTGGCTGACTTGATGTTTGCGCTGGAGTTTGACTATAGGCATCTAGATGAGGAAAACGTCAAGACTTTTGCTGTGAATCCAGGCAAGGTTTTGACACCATTGACTACCAAAGGCACAACAGGCTTTAGGCGCTGGCTCAATGATTGGCGTAATATTAATGCTGTATCAATAGAGGAGGGTATTAGTACGGTAATGTACCTCATCAACGCCCCAAAGCTCCCTGTGCGTGTAGTGTATTACAAAGATAGTAAGCCTCAGATGCCTAGTAAATATGTTTTGGACTCTGAGAATAGATTGGAGCTCTACAATGCTACTCGTAGAATGTTAGGACTACCTCCATGTACTAGGGAAAATAAGATTATAAGTGATGAATAGTTGATTATTGGGGATAGTAATGTAATTTAAAAAACTTTATCTACACTCTAGATAAAGTTTTTATTTTTAGTACCCAACCCAAGTTATTAAAAATATAATTTTAATACTTAATTTGTGTTAAGTCCCAATAAAGACTTTTATAAAATTAATTTTATGATATCAAATTAATCACTACAATAATGCGAGGTAAATATAATTTATTTTGCTATAATTATAAAAAATTTTGAGGTTATTATGTACGATATTACAAAAAAATTAGCGGATATTTATATTAATGATAAAACTAAAAAACCATCAGTAAAAAATTTGCAATATTATGTGGGTAGTTGGGAGCAAAAAATATATATGATGGAATACAAACTGCAAGAAGAGATGCTAAATAAACTATTTGATAAATATCAACTAAATGATACTATGAATGCAGACAATATTACCAAATATGATATAGTGTGGCTCAAATGTACAATGTTGGATAAATGCTATTCCACCAATATAAAAGAAGGGAAAAGTGATATGGTATCAAATATCCTAAATCCCGATAATGAGTTTGATAAAAATGTAAAGGCTGGTAATTTGGATATTATAACTAAAATAATGCGTGTACGCTCCACGAGATACGAGTACAAAAATGTTATTAGCTTTGCTAGCAAATATTGTAGTCGACACAACCCAAAGGCTTTTCCTATATATGATAAATATGTAAAACAGATGTTGTATTATATCAACAAAAAATACAATTTTACTGACAAAATTAATAATGATTATTGGGATAAAAAAGATTATGTAGAATTCAAAAATGTATTAGACGATTTTATAAAATATTTTTTCGCTGAGGAGCAATACGATTATAAGACGATAGATATGTATCTATGGGGCTGGGCAAAGGAGATATTATATTTGAGCAAATAAAATATATATGACAAGTTGTATTTGGCTATAAGTATTTTTACTTTATATTAAACTAACTCTAAATAATGTTAATTATATTGTTTATCCCTAGATAATTGGTGTAGATGTATTTAAAAATAAAAAAGCAAACTTTTGAGTAATTTGCTTTTTTAATATAAAAAAATTAATCCAAATTTTTACTTGTTATCATCTTTGCAAATTTTATCATACATCTCGTTTGCTTGCTCTTTCATCATATCTGCAATTTCTTTGTCAGTTTTACCTAAACTAACTAGGTCCAGATATGTAGTCGCTTTTTTGATATATAGCGTGTTCTTTTTTCTACAATAGTACATATTGCATATTTTCAAGTTTTTGCCAGTATGTTTATAATATTGTCTAGCCAGTACAAAAAAACCAGCATAATACTGTTTTAGTACATCGTGATATCCGTCTGAAGAATTCTCAGGGAATATAATTATACTACGGTTATTATCAAGCTCCTCAAAACTCTGCTTTAATGTAGTACGCAATCTGCTATCCGGGTAGGTAGGTAATATCTGTATTCCTCGATAAAATCCATGCGTAAATGGCGCCACAATAGTAGCAACAATTTTAGATAACCATTTTGGTAAATGCTTTTTGTTTGGATAATAAATATTACTAAGATATTTCCATTGGTTCTTTAGATTACCACACATCTCGTATGTTCCCCAAAACCTAGTGGCTTTTGGGAAAATATAATTCATGTATTAGTGGACCACTAGCTGCACTATGATTACTAAGATATATTGCACCATCGTCTAGTGAATCATTTTCATTTATCACTGTTGGTTTTCGTTTAAAAATTTTTAAAATTCCTTTTACAAATCTAAAAAAGGGTTTCCTTTTATTTCCCAAGTTTTTTCCTGCCTTTTGTATTTTTATGTACATTATAAACAATAGCAGTTTATTTCTCAACTAAAAAATGACATATTGCCTAATTGGGCAATTACATTATTAAATGTACATTGTGGTCATTTTTGTAAAATCAATATTTATTGTGATATAATCTCAAAAATGCACACATACCAGCAATTTTTTGCAACTATATTGATATATTTTTTATTGATTGAGCTAATTAACTAAACCACAAATAAAAATTTTAGCAAACTAATATATTGAGTAAAACAGTTAATTTATCCAAACATCTTTTTAGACTAGATAAAATGGCTAATGTTAAATTATTGCCCTGCATCATTGTGTGCTGAGTTATATATATTTTGATTTTAAATCAATTTATAATATCTGTGCAATTTTTAGTACTTGACTCGCATGTGAATAAATTTTCTTTCTAGTTTACTATTCTCAACTTATGTTATCAAAAATAATTCCTTTTTCTATTGACACATAATCTCAAAAAATATATAATGATATTGTTAGATTTTTTTGAATCTAATTTACGAGGATTGTTCAAAGTCCAGTCTTGCTACGCTGTATTGTTTATACGTATATTAGTAGCAGACAAATCCTAATAGATTAGTTCTTTGCCAAATTGTAGGACATTATAGACTAATATAGGCATTTATTTTTAGCGAGGAACTATTATCTCGCTGATGTGGCTCAGCCGGTAGAGCACTGCCTTGGTAAGGCAGAGGTCACGGGTTCAAGTCCCGTCATCAGCTCCAGACTTAAAGCTCTTTATTTTGGGGATTTTCCGCCCAAAATAAAGGGCTTTTTTGTTTTAAATTTAAATTAAATTCATGATATATACTTATGGGTCTTAAAAACTATCCATTCTATTAATAAATAATAGGCGGGGTATTGAAATATTTATACAGATGTGCTAATATTGTTTAACCACATAAAAAGGAATATATTGTATGAAGAAATTTCAACGGTATGATAACGCCAATATTGAATATATAAATAGTTTTGTTTTTAATAGTAAATTAAAAAAAAAAGAGGATTTTTATCCTGTATTTTACTATAACTCAGAGCGTCCC
>CALWPF010000018.1 GCA_944383355.1 uncultured Clostridia bacterium | reverse complement strand
ATTATCTTGCGAGTGTTTTTGGTGATAATTAAAAATCGCATTTGTTAGGAATTGTATGTTTTGCTCACTATTCAAAAGTTGAGTGATTGTGTTTATAACCATATCTTCAAGAATTTGCTTTTTAATTGCCTTCATAGTGCATGGACATCTCTTTTTTCTGCGTGAACCACAAACATAGTAGTAGTGAATATCTTTTGTGTGGCTCGTTCCACTTTCGCCATACATTTTATGTTTACATTCTCCACATATTAGTTTGCCAGAGAGAATATAGTCAAAAATCTCTTTCTTTCGGCTTGGAGCAAATTTATTTTCTTCATTTATTGCATTGACCTTACTCCAAAGGTTGTCATCAATAATTCGTGGAAAGATTTTGTCATATTTGATTCCGTGATGTTCAACAACTCCTGTGTATCTTGAATTATGCAGTATCCATAAAACATATTTTTCATCAAATTTTTTGCCGTTGTTTCGATGATAACCTAATTCGTTCAAAGTTTCAGCAATAACTCTTGCTCTATATTCACTTGCATACATTTGAAAAACCTTTAAAATTATCTCTTTTTCATATTCATTTATCACATATTTTTTGTTCACAATATCGTATCCAAAAACTTTCTTTCCACCAGTTGCATTGCCTTTAAGCCAACTCTCTCTAAGCCCACGATTGACCTTTTGCGTTAGTTCTTCGCTGAAATATTGATTGAAGCCTTCAAGTAGTGTTTCCATAAGCGTCCCCTCTGGAGTGTTCGGTATATTTTCCATACAAGATACTAAACTAACTCCATTGTCTTTAAGTGTTTTCTTATGGATAACACTTTCATATTTGTTTCTACTAAATCTATCAAGTTTGTAAACAAGCACGATTGAAAATTGATGATTTGAACTATCTTTCAGCATCTTTTGAAAAGCAACTCGGTTATCATTTGTTCCTGTCATTGCTCTGTCAATGTAGGTGTCGACAATGACGATATTGTTTTTCTCGGCATAGTCCTTGCAAACATGAATTTGCCCTTCAATACTTTGCTCTGATTGACTGTCAGAACTATAACGGGCATATATTACTGCTGTTTTCATTTTATTTTCTCCTTTTATTATATAGATTTCATCTTTCGACAGGGGCGAAACAAACGGAAACGAATTATAGTTTTTGACTTTAAAATCTTTAAACTATTGTCAAAGGTTGTGAAACAATGCATTTTACCTTTGACAAGAGTGAGTTTTCGTTTAAACTTCGCACCCGAAAGACTATTCACTTGTTTCAAGACAAGCACACGTTAGGATCTCACTTACTTGTTCAAGACAAGTACACGCCAGGGTTGCATTGTCCTTTTTGTTTCGAATGATTAAATTTAAAATTTCAATGAAAAAATCATTTGAGAGAAACGATAAGTCCAAATCATTCACATTTTCGACTTTTAATGTTTGCATTTTCTTAACTCCTTTTTTGTGAAATTTGGAATTAAAAAAGACATAGAAAAACTTTTTTCTACGCCCATAAAATGCAACCACTGACTCTTAAATTTTGGCTCAGAGCATACCAATGCAACTAACTTCTCGGTTTGCCATTTTGCGTTGTCTAATTTAATTTCAATGAGAGAATAGCACAAATGTGATTGTATTGTAAGGAACAAAACTGGTAGTAAACTAGTACTTTTCACATACTTTTTGCAAACAAAGTTGTAGTTTTTGGTAAAAAGTAGCACAATTTTTACTATTCTGCTCTATATATAGCCACGAAAATGAGTGAAAGTTAAGGCAATATTCAAAAAATATTCCACTTTTTATCGTGGAATAGTTGAAATTCTTAGATACAAAGCATTGCATACCTATCTTTAAATCTTCTTCTTTGTCTGTAAACTCTATCTACACTTATGCCTAAAAATTCTGCTATGAGTTTTGGTGCAACTCCGTTGTAATAGTATTCAAATATTTGGTATTCAAGTCTATTTTGTATGATTTTTGATAACACTTCTTTAACTTTCGTGTAGTCAGGCTTATCTTGAATGATAGGTCTTTCATCTATAACTTCAAAACATTCATTTTCATCTACAATGTTATTATGGAATTTTAATTCTTTTCTTAAATACACTTGTAAAACTCTAAGACAAGCATTTTTAAGATTGTCCATTTTTCCAGATTTCGATTTTGAATCTTTGCAAAGTTCACCAAGCTTGTGTCCAATAAATTTGCAAAGAAACAAACTTGCTTCTTGTACTAAATCGTAAGCATCTGAATATGCGTCTAACTTCTTGTGATAGCAAATATCTTGTCTTAATAGACTTTGCAATCTTTCAATTTTTGGTGTTGCGCTGTACGCGTATCTTTTAATGCCTTTTAATGCACAAAGTGCAAAACATTGAGATAACTTTTCAATGTTTCCTAGAGTGATAACTGTGTTGTCATCTAAAACTCCTTTTTTCTTTTTTACTTCTTTCATATATAACTCCTTTTGTTTGCCTTTTGGCACAAACAAAAAGAGCATAGTTTGACTGAAAATCGGTTACAATTTATTTAATTTTGATTGTTGAAAATGCTAAATCTCAACATCTTTAACTTTCCATTCTTTAACACCTTTACTATTTAAATCGATAACTTAAAAATTTATTAGAAATTCAAATTTTAACATTCCACATTGATATTTAGAAAACAACAAGTCAAGGAAGAAGAAATATATATTTTGTGCAAAGAAAAAAGACTAAGGTAAAACCTTAATCTTAAAAGAAAACTAAAATATATATTTCCCTTGAATTGTTGTGAGAACTATGCGAACATACCAGCCAAAAGGCGAAGAAAAGGAGTAATTTTCAACTTACAAAAAAATTTATTTGCTTTATATTTATAGATAAAAAGCAAATATACAAATTTAAGACTAAATTCATTTTTATTGTATGAAAACAATGAATAATTTTAAAAATTAAAAATTTTGCATTGTCAAAAAACAAGCAAATATAAAAAAACGGCATCGTAAAAAAATGAGAAGGCGTCGGGCAATATGGGTTTACCCTTTGCCAGCCTCTCATTTTAGATGCCGTTTTGTTTGCAGGAAATGTTTTTGTTAAATTGTTTGATTAGAAGTTTTTTGCGTGCGTGTGCTTGTCTTTCGGTGGAGCGTAGCGACACCGACTTGTTCAAGACAAGCACACGCCACGATCCCATTTTTAATTTTTCATTTAAATTTGTTTAAAATTATACCAAATTATAAGTTTTTATGTTATAATATATTATAATTTTATGGAGAAAACGTAATGCTATTTAAAATGATAAACAAAGCTAGAGATAAATGGTTCCAAAGTAATGATTGCACTGTGCAAGAATTGATAGACTATATGTATAATAAAGGAGAAATGAGAGATTCTCAAATTGATGCAATTAAAACCTATTTATTTCTTAAAATTAAATGTCAAAACAAACCTTTATATCAATGTATGATAGAAGGACTTTTTAATGAAGAAATTGATATTTCACAATTAGAATTAAAAGATTCAACTAAAAATATACTAAGGGAACAAAAAGAAGCGCTTGCTCTTTATGAGTATAGTAGTTTGACAGATGAAAATGGAAATAGAATTTTTCAGTTGTTAAATAATGAGATTAAAAGCAATGCTGAAAATATTGACTTTAAGCGTGCGATAAAAAATATGTTTAATAATCAAAATTATGTTAACTATTTGTTTAGTTTACCTATGGGGGCTGGAAAAACTTTTCTAATGGCATCATTTATCTATTTAGATTTATATTTTGCTTTAAAAGAACCAACCAATAAATCATTTGCACATAATTTTATTATTTTTGCTCCATCAGGGTTAAAATCTTCTGTAATACCTAGTTTAAAAACTATTAAAAACTTTGATGCGACATGGATATTGCCAGAAAATGCGGTTAAACAAATAAAAAAAGTTTTAAAATTTGAAGTATTAGAAGAATCAAAAACAGCGAAGAAGAGCAATAAAATTAAAAATCCTAATGTTCAAAAAGTTGCAAGTTATCAACCTTTTGATTCACTTATTGGACTGGTATTAGTAACAAATGCTGAGAAAGTAATATTAGATAATATAAAACTCGATAAAACAACAAGGCAAATTACATTTGAACAAATTAGTGAAGAAGAAAAAGCAATGAATGAATTAAAGAAGTTTATTGCATATATTCCTAATCTTCAAGTTATAGTTGATGAGGTGCATCACATTGCCGATGAAGAAGTAAAACTTAATGGTGTTGTAGATTATTGGTATCGCAATGGCAAGATGAATAGCATGATTGGTTTTAGCGGAACTCCTTATTATAACAAAGGACAATCTGTTAATTTTTCAAATAACCTTACATACAAAACAATACAAATTCCATATATTGTAAATTTTTTTCCTTTGATTAAAGCAGTAGAAACATTTTTAAAAAAACCTAAAATTAATATAGTTACTGACAGAGATAGTATGCTGATAATTGAGAAAGGTTTAACAGATTTCTTTGAAAATTATAAAGATACAATTTACTCTAATGGAACTTGTGCTAAAATAGCAATTTATTGTGGAAGAATTGCAAAGTTAAGAGAAGTGATTTATCCAAAATGTGTTGAAATCGCAACTAAATACGGACTTAATCCAGATGAAGTTATACTATGTTATCATGGAACAGATAAAGATAAAAAATATTCTTGTTCCAAACAAGAAGAGTTAGAATTTTTATCGCTTGATTCAAGTGTGAGCAAAAAGAAAATAGTCTTGCTCGCTCAAATTGGAAAAGAAGGTTGGGATTGTAAAAGTTTAACAGGGGTTATTCTTTCACAAGAAGGCGATTGCCCTAACAATATGGTTTTACAAACTTCTTGTAGGTGTTTAAGACAAGTAGATAAAAATAGCACAATTGAAACGGCTATAATATGGTTAAATGATTATAATGCAAAAATTTTAAACTCTCAACTTGCAGAAGAACAACATACATCAATTGAAGAAATTAATAATGTTCAAAAGATTGAAAGAATAGATATTAAAAGATATGACAGAACTAAAAGATTAAAATTGCCTAATATAGATTTTTATCAATTTAAAGTTGAATATGAAACTGTTGAGATTGAGAATAATTTAACAATAGAGCAAAAATTAAAAAGCATAGATCTTAAAAAACAAACGATAATTACAATTCATCAAGATATTAAAGGACAAACATTACAGCATATAGATTTCGAAAATGATTATGGTGATGAAATTATTACTTATTCAAAATGGCTTTCAACTTTATGTAAAGAGAGTTTTAATTTACTAAATTTACAAGAATTGTATATCTATGATGATATTTTGAAAAATATATTTGAAACAATAACTATAAAAAAGGATAATTACAATTATTTTAACAAACTTTATAACATTCACAATATAAACAGCGATATTAGAAAAGCATTTCAAAAACGATACTCATTCAATACAAAAGAAGAAGTTTTATTTGAGTCAAAATCTTTACTAAATAAAGATAACTTTACTGAAACAATAAAAGCTAGTGATGCATCTAAATTTTATCCATTAAAAAATGTTGTTGATAGAATTATACAAATAGACAAAAGAGGAACCTTCTACACCCCTGAGCAAGAAAAGCAAATTGCTGGTTTAAAAGCTCTTGGTATGGAAGATGTTATAGAACAAAAATTTAGCATTTCACCTGAAATTAAATTAAAAGATAAAACTTTTCAATATCTGCCTTATAATTTTTCGCAAAGTAAGTTTGAAGAGAACATATTCACAAAGATTTTAAGATTGCCGTCTTTTCAAAATAATAACTTAGAAGTTTATTACAATGGAGATAGGGCGCTAACAGAATTTAAAATTAAGTGTTATAAATTAAAAGAAAATGCTTGGTATTACATTGGTATGTACACACCAGACTTTCTAGTATTAAATAGAAAAAATGACAAAATTGACAAAGTTTTAATTATTGAAACAAAAGGTTCAGGCTTTGCAGAAGATAAAGCATTTAATGATAAAAAAGATTTTGTTAAATCAAAATTTTTAGAGATAAATAACAATAGATTTGATTATTTCTATTTGCAAGATAATGAAAATGAAAACGATGCATTAAAAAGATTAAATGATAAAATTTACAATTTGTTTAAGGAGGAAAAATAAAAATGGCGATTAAATATGTTCCATATTTTCCAGAAACAATTGAAGGACAAGCAATACTAAACAATTTCACAAGGACTCAAAGATTTTTAAAATATAAAGATAACGATAGTGTTTACAATAGTATTGCAAAAGGAATGCCTTTATATGAAATGGAAAGTATTGAGAAGGTAGGCAAAAACAAAGATAACAATCTTGTTATTCGTGGTGAGTGCCTTTCTGCTTGTGCTTATTTAAAAGAGAATGACATAAAAGTTGATTTAGTTTACATAGATCCACCTTTTGCAAGCGGTGCAGATTATGCAAAGAAGGTTTATATTCGCAGAAATCCAAAAGTTGATGAAGCAATTAAAAAAGCAGAAACTGAACTTAATAATGACGATTTAAAAGCATTTGAAGAAAAAATGTATGGTGATGTGTGGAACAAAGAAGCATATCTAAATTGGATGTATGAAAATTTGCTTGCAATAAAGTCCGTTATGAGTGAAACTGCATCAATATATGTTCATCTTGATTGGCATATAGGACACTATGTAAAAATTTTGATGGATGAAATTTTTGGCGAAGATAATTTCTTAAATGAAATTATTTGGCACACTCAGGCTGGAACGGCTCCTTTAAATGCATTCGCAAAAAAACATGATGTAATTTTATTTTATAAAATAACAGAAAATATCTTTAATCCAACAAGATTTGCCGTAAAAGATGAATCTATTTATCCTTTTACTGATGAAAATGGAAGGAAATATAGAATGTCAGGGAACAATAATGCGACAAGATATTATGCAGATGAAGGAAGAAAGGCAGATGATGTTTGGACTTGGCTTGATACAAAGACTAACAATATTGGACAGGTATTTCATGCCTTACCAGAATTTGCTGATTATGCTACTCAAAAACCAGAAGCATTGTTAGAAAGAATTATTAAAGCATCTTCAAATGAAGGAATGATTGTTGCTGATTTCTTTGGTGGAAGTGGTGTTACTGCAACTGTTGCTCATAAATTAAATAGAAAATTTATAACTTGTGATGTTGGAATAAATAGTATTCAAACGATAAGAGATAGACTTATTTCAAATAAAGCAGAATTTGAGATTTTAGAAGTTAAAGATGGTGTGTCATTATACAGAAATCCACAACAAACAATGGATAAATTAAAATCACTTATTCAAGGTTTAAAAAATGAAGATGGACTTGATAAGTTTTGGGAAGGTTCGATTCAAGATAGTAAATATGGAATGATGCCAGTATATATTCCAAATCTTCTTGAAGGGACAGGAAGAATTTTAGATACAAGGCTTGTTAATGAAATTATACATAAAGCATTGCCTGATTTACCAGATAATGTCAAAAAAGTTATTGTTTATTATATTGATATTGAAGATAAGAAAGCGATTGATGATTTTATTAAAGAACAAAATGACACTGAAATAGAAATTGAGTTTAGAGATTTGAAACAACTTTTAAGTGAAGTTGTCATTGGTGATGAAGTTGATTATGAAATAAAAGATAATGAAATTGAAATTAAACATTTTGCAAGTGATAGAGTTCAACAAAAAATCGATGGATATAATGATAAGATGCAAGCACAAGCTATAAAAAAGAATGAAGAATACAACCCTTTAACAATTAGCAATGAAGGACTTGAATTAATTGAATTCATAAGTCTTGATTGCACAAATAATGAAGGAAGTTGGATATCTGATAGTGAAATAAAAGTTGAGAAAAATAATTATGTAACCATAAATGGCGAAAAAACAAAAACTTACTGGGATGGCAAAATCGCCTTTACAAAGAAACCACTAAGAATGAAAATCAGAAACATTTGTGGCGACGAAACTATAATTAATATCAAATAAAAACAATTTTTCAGTAATGTAAAATATAAATAAAGCGAGGTCTAGTGAATAAAAACGAATTAGAAGCATTAATAGAAAAAGTTGATGAAAATATTAAAAATTTCTCTCAACAATTTTCAATAGCAAAAGAAGAATTAAAAAATAGCAATAGCATTTCAATTTCGTTACTTAATGAAAGAACTCTTGCTTATTTTACAACCTATATTTTAAATCAAATATTTGGTCAATCTTGTATTATTTGCATTAATGAGATGAAAGTAACAATGCCGAATTTATCACCTCAAATTAAAGAGTCTTTAAGGAAGGAAGTTTCTATTGTAAAAGAAAAAAGGGATTGGAACAAAGATGTTTTTGTTGATTCCTATTTTGCTGTCAAAGATTTATATTACGAAGATTTAAATAATCTTTTTGTTGAATACAAATTATCAAACAAGTTTGAATTTGTTCAACTAGCGCAAGACTATTTAAAATATAAAATATATACTCACAATTCTAATAAAGATAATAATATATTTGCTTATATAATATTTAAAAAAGAAAATTCTTATCCAACCATTTTAAATAATACAAACAAATTTGTTTTATTAGATAAATGTATACAAAAAAATAATATACAAAAAGATGCAAAAATTTTTATTAGATTAAACGATGATAGATTAAACTTTGATGAGAATAAAATTTATCCATCTTATTTGCTTTTAGATAATATCAATAAAATAAGTCAAACCATTGAAAACTGGAAAGATTTAGGAAGAGTGCAAGATTTGGTAAATGATACAATATTCTTAAAAAATATTGGAATCTTCAAAAACAATGTTGCTATTGCCAACATTTTAGTAAATAATTCGAAAAAAATACAAGGTTTATTCGAGCAAGCATTAAATCTGCAAGAATTTAAAAATTATATCGATGATTTAAAAATAAATAGTAATAATGAAACACCCGAAGAATATGATAATGAAAAAATTCAAGAGTTTTTAGATTCAAATAAAAATTATTTTAAAAATTTTGAATCTCATTATGGAAATGAAAACAAATTGCAGGCTGTTGGAAATGGGTTAAATGTTTCGTATAAGTCATCTTTAAACATTATAATTATTTTGAAAATATTTGCAAGATTAAATAATTTTGAATTTAAGCCTATACTTCCAACTAAAAAAGATAGATCAGGTAAAGAAATAAGTTATGAAGAAATATCTAATAAATTTGTAGAACAACTTATAGCCTATTATAAAACCGATAATAAACCCAAATTGGATAAATTATCAGTTTGCATATTGTTCTATTTAACAAATTTATATAATTTGATAACAACTGAAAATGACAATGGAAATACTGAATTAAGCAATAGTTTTAAGGAATATAAAAAGATTATGAACATTCAAGATAACTTAAATGAATTATTAAATTTATTAAAAATAGATCAAAGTATGAATGTTCTAAATGATAGTTTTAAAGAAGAGTCTTTAGCGATTATTAATAGTCTTATCTAATAACATAATTATTTAATATATGTACCAAACCAATCTTTATGAAAAAATAAAACGAACTTTGAATTTGAAATTTGCTTTCTTTCAAGGTTCGTTTTATTCTTGTCTGGTGCGGTTGAAAGGATTTGAACCTTCACGAGCTTTTACGCCCACTAGGACCTGAACCTAGCGCGTCTGCCAATTCCGCCACAACCGCATATAAATATGCAAAATAGATTATTTGAATAAATTAATTATAACACAATAAAAACCAAAAGTCTAGTATCATTATTAATTAAAAATAAAATTAATACACATATTATCTGTCATATCTTCCTCTGTGTACCATTATGTATTAGCAATAAAGTAAACGGTATAGATTTTTTCATTAAACCAAAGAGGTCAATTTGGTACACTTCCCTATCTATTTTATGATTTGATGGCACCAAAAATCTATCACTGTTAGCAAAGTTGCTTTGGCTATTGGCTATAATGAATTTTACCTAAAAAAGGCATAAAATCTAGGTAAATTACCCCACTAATGCGCCAAATCGGATATTGACAGGAGCATGAATCTGTGGTAAACTTTGCTAAGAAGAACGAAACAAAGGAAGGTAAGTAAAATGGCAAGTAGTCCATCAACAACTAGGCCGTGGTTCCAAGTGGGCCAGGCACGTAGATACATTGCTGAGGCAATGGGTGCAGATAGCACCAACCCCTCATTTAATCCAGCAATATCCGAAATGGGGAAAAGATACCAAAAAGATGCAGCAGAATTGACACTGAGGTATACAGAGATACAAGATTTAGCCACTGATGTGCTAGAGAGTTCTACTGATGAACAAACTCGAAAAGATGTTATTTACCAATTGGCTGATTTTTGTATGAGAATACACGATATTGATAGTGGTGAGTTGTATGTATTAACATCTGCAGGACGCAAAAATGCGTTGGTTGCATTGTTACAACTTGAGCGAGAATTGAGAGAAAATGCTAATAAAGAGTTTGATGACCTAGATGACAATCTAAAAGACAAATTGAGATTTGTATTAGAGTTTTCTTTTTCGTCCATGCAACCAGCAGGGAGTGCCGCTGACGATAGACAAATTGGTACATCATTTTTGTACAGTATGCTACCAGTATTAAGTGGTATTGATATGGGTAATAACCCAGTTATAACAATCTGCGAGGCAAAAAACAGAGCCAACATACCGCTAACAGCAGAGGAAAAATCATTTTTGGATAGATACCAATACATGAAAGATGGTCACCAAGAGATAAAGACTGTCTTTACAGCAAAAGAAATAAATAGATATTTTGATGGGTTTGTGCAACAAAGTGCTATCATAAACAAAGACAATAACGATGCAAATTTTGCTCAAAACAAATTGAAATTGAGTTGTGACTTGCTCAATAACATTAGAGGGTACATACATACAAAAAATATTAACTATGTAGCCTTGTACAACCTAATTGACAATGAACAAATTAAGACAGTGATAGATTGTATTAATTTTTGTGAGCAAGGTGACGCTGATAAAAGCTATGAGGCTATTCTAAAAAAAGTTGATACACTATCCAAAGATGTGTCTTTTGCTTGCAAGGCATATTTGCACGCATATGGATACAAGGTAGGTAATCTAGATAAATACTTTGATGCTTACAATGTTAGCCTGAATGGGCTAAGAGTTACCTGGGGCACATCTGAGCAAGCCAAAGAGGAAACTGACCTATTGAGAGATAAAGTAGCGGATACAGCACCACCTGCACCGACTAAGAAGCATGGTAGTACAATCAAAATAGTTGAGCCTATGACACCAGTGCAAACAGATATAGAGGCAAATACAGATGAGCCAAGTGAGCAACTTGATGATAATATCGATATGGGCACAAACAATAATATTCCAGCAAATGAGGCTATAGAGACCCCGCAAAAAGAAATAGCAAAAAATGATGTTGCAAAAGGCGACAAAGACACAAAACAAGTTCTTGATGACACAATTGCAGTAAAAGAGCAAGCAAAGGCGGAATCTACAAATGTTACTCATACAGTAAAGCATGGGCGAAAGCCCGCAACTATCCAAGGTTGGTTGTACCACAAGATCAAGCAAGCATATCTGTCAGACGAAAATACTACCGAGGAAATGAAAGCAAAATTTGCAAATATGACACATCAAGAGCAACTTGAGCTATTGAGAAGAGAAGAAAACAAGCATTATATACAAAAAGAAAAAGATGCAGTTAGACGAGCAATAAACAAATATGACACATTGAGTTATGAGCAACAAAAAGAAGTTGCCGAGCTCAGCGAGGGATATGATTACTTTGGTGAATTACTAGCCAACAAAAAAGAAGAGATTAGAATAGCGACCGAAAAACATGATAGCGAGATAAGAGAAAGAGCACGGCTTCACAAGGAACAGCAAAGAGCAGAAAAGAAAAGATTTGCAGAAATGAGTGAAGAGGAAAAAGCGAAGTTTGACATAAATACAGTAATCTGTGAGATCAAGTACCAAACAGCATTGGGTGCCTTGACCAAAAATGGAAATGCGTTCTTTCAGAGTCTGCTAAGTAGTGAGTTAGACAAGCAAGGTATCACTAGAGTGCTAACCGATGCTGAGATAACAGGCATCAAATTTGATACCTTATACCGTTTTATACAAACAGCATCTGATGTAATGCTAAAAAAAGATGTAACACCATATATGTTGACTACCGAGGAAGTAAAAGAAACTGAGCAATTTAAGGAAGCGACAAAGGGTTACATAGACAATGAGGAAAACAATGTTGCAGAATTTTTTAATACTTTTGGCAACAGAGCATAATTAAATTTATTAATACTTGTAAAGTACCCTACCCTAGCGGTTGGGTATTTTATTTTGCAACAAAACAAATTGATTAAATCCCAAATAGCGATGGACATGTAACTTGGAGATTTTTTAAAGTTTTATGTATTTTATGATGACTATATTAATAAACATTAAGCTACAAAAGCTTTTAAATTACCAAAAAATTTAAATTGTGTGTCAAAGTATTTGTTTTTTGACCATTATATATGCTAAACTTATCTCGTAAATGTTGTCAAAAAATATATAATTTTTTGTTTTTTTGACAAAATATCCTAGTAAGAGGTTTTGTATGAAAAAGTTTAGTATAGTACTTAGTTTTTTTACTAGTATAGCGCTTATTTGCTGTGGAGTTTTTTTGGTAAATAATTTTGCCAATGACCCTACATCATTTACAGTAGCTGAGGCTAGTAATGTACTCTGGACTGACCCCAGTGCACTAGGCTCTACTGATGCCTTTAATAACGAAAATTTAACCAATAGGACCAACGCTGGTATAGTGTCTAACACTCCATTCCAGATTGCGAATGCGAGTCAATTGGCGCTACTAGCAAAGAGAGTAAATAACAACGAGAGTTTTGTCTATAATGATACTACTCATTATTACAGCCAATTGTACTATGAGATAACTGCTAATATCAACTTGGGAGCTTATCAATGGGTACCTATTGGTACAGCAGACTCACCTTTTGGTGGTTATTTTGACGGTAATAGTGATGCGTATAGTATTACAAATTTGACTAGGACCATGGTAAACTCAACAGATAGCAACGCTCTATATTATGGTTTATTTGGTTATGTTGACTCCTCTGTTATACGAGGACAAAACATATTCATGGTACACCTACAAAATACCCGTATTAATATTACAACCACTACCGGTCAGGCTCTGTATGTAGGGTCAGTAATAGGATACATTAGCTCAAATACACAAGGTAAGGCGCTCAACAATGTGTATACTGATACTGGCGAAATAATTGTCAACGCTAGCAGTAGTACAAGCAATGCCTACATTGGTGGCTTGGTAGGTTATACAGCAATGGATATAACAGGAGCATCTAGTAACATGGTCCAGAGTAATCTATCCATATCTTATACAGGAGCAGACATAGACAATCTATACATAGGCGGTCTAGCTGGCTACTCTACTGGAGCGATTAGTTACGCACAAGCACAAGGCTCTATATCCAGTGCATATGGTACTGTAGGTGGTGTGGCTGGCTACGCTCAGGGAGCGTGCAATGGCCTCACGTCTAGTACCGCCATCACAGTAGGTGATGCAGATGGTAGCAATGACCGTTATGCTGGAGGACTAGTAGGTATATTCAATCCTAGCAGTAGCGCAACCTTTCAGCGAGGCACATATAGTGGTACAATCACTGCAAAAGATTATAATGTAGGAGGACTGATTGGTCAAAGTGGTGAAAGTGCAGTAATTACAAACAACTGTCAAACCACTAACAGTGCTAGTATAAACCTAGCCGACTATAGCAACACCAACACTAGTAGTATAGGCGGACTTGTCGGTCAAAACTTAGGACAAATCACATCTGCTAGGAACTATGCTAATATCACAAAAGAAAGTGCAACGGCCACTACTGACAAAATGATAAATGTAGGTGGCGTAGCTGGTGTCAATACTGGTGCCAGCGCTCGTATAGATAGCACATACAACTATGGTAACATTACAAACAATGTGAGAGCAGCCAATGCTGGTGGTATCGTAGGTGTCAACAACAGTACTTATGGTGACGCCTCTACTACCTACTCTATCACCGCATGTGCAAACTTTGGTAACATCAATGGTATGAGTGCTGTGGGTGGAATAGCTGGTAACAACCAAAATGGGTCTATATATGGTAGTGTAAATTACAATGCTACTATCTCAGGTAGATTCCTTGACAGCAGTATGGTCGGTGGTATCACCGGTACCAACCAGGGCACCATAAAAGCATGTTTTAATACAGGTACAATAGGACCTATAGATAGTGCTTCGCAGAGATATACTGCAGGTGCAGCAGGTGGTATCTCGGGTAGCAACAGTGGTAGTGGTATTATACAATACTGCTACAGTATGGCAAATATAACAGGGCAAGCGACAACAATTGAAAATGTATCAGGTATCACTGCTGGAGGTCTAGTGGGTATCAATACCGATGCTACACTAGAGTATAGTTATGCTATAGGTATTACAAAGGTTGATGGCAACGGATATGTAGGCGGTGTAGTCGGGCAAGCGGCAGGTAATACAGGGAATATACACAATGTATATTACAACAATGAAGTAACAGATTACGATGGCAACACTACTCTAGCAATAGGTAATGCTATTGATATAGACACTGTTATGGGTGTAGAGAGTTGGGAATTGGTTTCTCAACGTTCGGGTACTACTACTATTACAAACTCTTTGGCAGTTGACCTAGGATATGACAGCAACATCTGGGCATTTAGGAGTCCAAATGTTAGTAATGGTGTATATTCTTACCCTTACATCAATTATCTTACCACAACATCTATTAGATATAGTGAGACAGGACAAGTTAATTCAACAGACCAATTTATGTACCCTACCGCTACTATATACAATATGACTATACAGAGTGAGTCTGTTGACCACCCTCACGACACTATTACTCAAATGATATTGCAAAACTACAAGGCTGATGAGCCTGATTGGGCTGATACTGAGGTCGAAAAATACAAATATTCTGTAGTATGGCGCATTGGTACACAGGGTAACGACTATTGGGACTTTGATACAATGGTAATGGATAGTGGTAACAAAAATATTTATGCCATATGGTCACCACAATCCTATACAATTGTTTATCATATCAAGACCCCTACCTCAAATGGTATTGTATTGACTGATGATGCTATTTGGCATCAACAATATACAGACAATCAAGTAGCCGTGCAACATACATATGACACAGCAACATACTTGCCAACCATGAATAAATTTGTTGGTCATGAGTTTGGCGGTTGGTACTATGATGCAGACTATATGAACGAAGTTACTAGTGCAGGTACCAATGGTATAATTGCAGCAGATGTATACTTTACAACTGATACATTCCATGTATATGGTGAGTGGACTGCAGAGACATATGATATCACTCTCAACACTGTGACTGTAGACAGTTCTACTAGTGGATACTTTAATGACGGTCAACCTAGTGATAATCGTACTAGGACAATGAATGTACAAGTTACTTTTGGTGAAACCTATGACTTTAATAACCGCACAGGTGAGACTACAGAGGTATTGAGTGAGACTGGTGAGTATATATTTGCTGGTTGGTTCTTATCTGACGGCACAAAGATGACAGATAGATACGGTAACAGTGAGTTTAACGGTGAGGCAAATACATGGAACATAGATGTAAACTCTAGTGGAGATGGCACACTCACTCTATACGCTCGATATGTTGACGCTATACAAAAAGTATATTTTGTAGATTACCGTGACGGTGCAAATGTTAATCTAGTAGTCAATGGCGGGCTAGATTATATAGAGGTTCCTTATGAGGAGCAAGTACAGCAATTGGACAAAGATAGTCCGCTATTAAATAAATCAGAATTTCGTACTGGTAACACTATTGCCAACTGGTATGTAGACCAAGGCTTGACTATATTATTTGACTTTGAGAATACTGATATAGTAGAGACTACTACAATATATGCAGGTTGGAGAGCGGTAAAATATACCCTGACATTTGACAAAAACAATGAGCAAGCAACAAGTGGATTGGTGACTGAGAGTACTGGTGAGGACAAAGGCGGTACTGATGGTGTTGCTTACAACACATCAATATTTACTGTCGCTACAACTACCGAAAACACTACCCCAACATGTGTAGGCTACAATTTTGATGGTTGGTATATCGACCAAGAGTGCAATACTCCAGTGACAACTGCTACAGTAATGACTGAGGGAGGTATGACTATATATGCCAAGTGGAATATCAAGTCATTTAATATTAGATTAAATGCCAACGGTGGTACACTAGGCTCTATATCAGAGTTACCAAACAAAGTAAATTATGGTAGTACTTATGTAATTTATCTAGATCAGTTGACCAGTGCCGAGTTGCCAACTCGTAGCGGATATGGCTTTGTAGGTTGGAGCCTCAGATCTGGAGACAATTATGAGACTGGCAAAATGAGCACCAGTGATTACATCAATACCCCAATGCCTGATGTTGAGCTGTCTGGCAATACACGACTCACGGTATATGCTGTATGGAGAGTGCAGTACACCATTACATTTGATGCTGCTGGTGGCTCTACAGTAGAACCACTCAAGGTATGGGATAATGAGACAATCTCTGAGGATACCTTGAATGTATTGTGCGCTACCTCTCTGAGTGGCTGGATATTTGATGGTTGGTTTATAGTACGCCAAGACGATAATGGCAACGAGATATTGACTAACGAAGAGCTCACTACATCTACAGTGATAGATGAGAATCTAAAGGTAGAGGCAAAGTGGACTCTAGATCAAGATGCTGGGTATGTAGCACCAGACAACACTACACCTCTAATCATCGCTGGTGTAATATTGGGAGTAATTGCCATAGCTCTAGGTATCATAATATTTACTAGGAGAAAAGGTAAAGATTATTCACTAGACGAAAAATCTCGTAAAAAAGGCAAGCAACAAGAGAATCAAGCTGATGACGATGACGATGATGACTACTATGGCACTACTCCATTTGATTACTAATAAAATAAACATAGCCTATTGATATTGGGCTATGTTTTTTATTTGTGCAATGTAGCAATTAAGATAATATTTTAAACTCAAATATTATTTAAACTTGATAAAATATCTAATAATAAATAACATTTTGAGTCAAAATAGTCAAAAAACTCCCAATATTTACAAATAAACTTGTTTTTTACATAAAATAATTGTAAAATAATATTTGACATTATTAATTAGGTGGAGGAATATGCTAGTGTTAGTTATCATCCTAAATATACTAGTTGTTGCATTACTGGCACTCGGAATGTTTTTGAGCTTTAGGCGTGGACTCAAGCACTCGCTAGTCCATTTTTGCTTTATTGTAGCAGCCTGTCTAGTAGCAATGCTGATTACCTCACCTATCACCAATGCGTTACTAGACATTGGCGTAGGAGTAGATGACAGTGGTAACGCTATCACCCTAGAGAGTTATATATACTCCAACCTCACCCAAATATTTGACACCTCAAATACTCTCAATACCTTTTCGTCTAGTATAGTTTCTGCTGTAATCGGTCCAGTAGTATTCTTAATAGTGGTAGCGATATCGTGTGTAATATTTGAGATAGTTTACCATATTATCAATAAATATTGCCTAAACAAGTCACCATATATGCAAGAGCAAAAGTCCACAAAAAAATATGGTATAGTAATAGGTATGATAGAATGTTGCTTCCTGTTTGTATTAGCATTTATGCCGATGACCTCTCTCACCACTACTGTAAAAGAGCTCGCAATATCTCAAGATAATGCTACGGAGAGCGAATTCAGCATCAGCAACATTATCAACAACAAGCTCCCTGCCGAAATCACAGATTTTGTTGACTATTACAATAGTAGCCCACTGGGTGTACTAACTAACTGGGGCAATTTGAGTGATGCGGTATTTGATACAGTATCGCCAATATATGCTGGAGATGTTAAAATTTCTCTCAAGCAAGACCTAGTACCAGTAGCAAAGGAATATGACAAAGCAGTAAATGCTATCAATGACACTACTAACATTGATTACCAATCTTTGCGTGAAGCAGCTAGCAGTATATTGGACTCAAAGGCTTTTATGACTGTTGTGGAGGGCGGAATACTAGATATATTAGACAACAAAGAGGCATTTGCTACCTCACTAAATGTAGACAGGACCATGCGTTTAGTAATTATTGATACACTGACAAATCTCGAGAATACTATTGCTCAAGACAATTTTGACCTAGATGCCTATATCAAGCAAAATGTAAATATAGCACTGTACGAGTTGGAGAATAATATTAATATAAATAGCATTAGTACATTTATAAATGCAATATTAACTGGAGATAGCGAGACTTTTTATAGTGCCAACATGGTCAATAATATTTGTAATGCTATAGAGGGTGTATCAAAATTATCTGTTGCAAAAGATTTATTCCCATTTATTTCATTTTGGATAAATCAAATACCTGCAGCAATTACCGATTTTATTGATATAAATTATCTTGATACATATCAAAATACCATAACCGAATTGCCTTATATTATTAATGTAATAAAGGCTCTATCCAATAGTACTGATACCAGTACAGGTAAAAATCTATTGGAGACCGTATTGTCGGGCGATACAGCATTTATGCAAAAATTAGTAAACAGCGCTAATGCTGGTGATATTTTCCAAAATATGGCATCTAGTATGACTATGCGAAATATTGTAATCAACGCCTTTGAGCGAATGGATAACGCTCTGGCTAATGCTCTATCCAACATAAATGTGACCATAAACAATCACCAACTGACTAGTACTATTGGTTTTGATGACGCTGAGGACGTTATCCGGGCATTTATGCAAAAAGCAAGCAGTCAAGCAACTGATATTATTGCTGTAGCAAAAATTATGATTGATGCTGGTAACCTTGATATTACCAATGGTCAATTGGTAGATATGCTAAAGCAAAATATAATAAAATACTACGACACTACTCAAAATGTTTCAAACAGTGTATTTACAACTATATTCCAAAATATCGTAGATTACTTTGAGGGCAATATACAGCAGAGCAATAGTGATGCACCTGCCTTTGACAAGAGTGAGCAATTTATCACCCTACTCAATGATGCATATGCACAAGTCCCAGAGGTTGACAAGATATATGGCGAATACTCTATTTATCTCACGGTATCTTGGGCTGATATATTTGAGCAGTTATTGTAAATTTAATAATAGTTTTTTAATAAAAATTCAAAATAAAAAGGACAATATCTTTTAAGGTAAAGCCCTTTTTTTAATTAGTATATAAGCAAAATAACAAATATTTTTTATTGAATAACCACAAAACACATCAAAACAAATTATAAAACAGGTAGGTAGATTATCAAGTACCGTAATACACCAAATAACCTTGCAATATAGTGTCTTGTGCAATGATACAATTTCACAAACAGCATATATTCCAAAATATAAACAAATCCAGACATCATCAAATACCTAATCGCTACCAAAATAATTTGTAAAGTATTGTGACAAAATAATATATAATGTCCAATTTATCATATCAGCAATGACTTAATATATATGTATTAAATTGACAATGCAATTGGTATAATGGTATACTAAGATTACTATCTTTTAGGAGTGAAATATGTTCAAAAAAACACCGTTATTTATGATGACAGTATTTATGGCATTTTCTGTATTTTGTTTTGCCGCATGTGGCGATCAAATACCGCCAGGGAATGATGACATCGAAATAGTCAAGTACGATGGTAATTATGAGTTTAGTATTGCTGGGAGTTGCGATGAGGACAAGATATCACTGCGTATCAGCAATACAGACAAGACTGGTTACAGCGCAAACGATACATTGGATGTAGTAATGCTCAAACCTTATGAGTATTACGATGGTGAGACCGAGCGAGGAATATATTTTGACCGTAACAGCAGTGATGCTGGTACCGTGATAGGTACATACAATGTAGACTCCAATGCTACTCTCACTATTGATAGATATGATGCCAATGACTATGACAACTTGTACAACAAATTTATCTTGGCAAAAGATAATGCTCTGGTTGCTGGTCCATTCTATGTAAGTGACATAGAGTCAGAGCGCACCTTTGCGCAAAAGATTACAGCTGATACCAAAAAAGGTGTAATTGACCAAGGTAAAGATGACTTGATAGAGACTGGCTGTGGCTGGACAGAGTACAACATCAATCCAAATGCTATGATTTATCCTAATGAATATGTAGATAGCGAAGGCAATACGGTGGCTATAGACAATAGTAGCCTAACAGATAGTCAAGCAATACCATTTGTATCCAATGGTAAAACCTATTACTTTAGGAAAAGTACCATAGACGCTATGGACAATGATCTGATTTTTTGCAAAAACAATAATATCAAGGTTGTGTACATAATCTATAACCAAATTAACCATGACCAAACCTTTGCGCCATACTATATGGCATACCCTGAGGCTAGAGATTATGACAAAAACAAGATTTGGGCACTAGATACCTCTACAGAGTTGGGTGCAGGCTACTTTACTGCAGCAATGGAGTTTATGGCAGAGCGCTACTCTAGAGAGACTGGTGAGTACGGATATGTACACCGCTTTGTAATAGGTAATGAAATTGACCTTAGCTCTGAGTGGAATGCATTATTTAATTATAATCAAAAAGACCCACTAGAGCTCAAGCAATATGTAGAGGAGTATGCTCGAACATTGAGGATTGCTGAGCAGGCAACCAAAAAATACTACGATGACAGCATGGTACTGGTATCAACCTGCCACTCTTGGAATGGTAATCGTACTGCTCTAGCATCATATAGTGCAAAGTCAATCTATGATTACCTCAACGCAAAGATTAGTTATCAAGGTAACTACAATTGGGGAATGGCTGGACACCCTTATCCAAAAGATTTATCTGCGGCAGCCTTTTTGGAGGAGGAAGCAGATGACAACGACCTCAGTGGTAATATCAATGATTCATTGTATGTTACATGGACAAACCTAGAGATATTAGATATTTATCTAGCTCAAGACCACCTACTATACAATGGTGAGATGCGCAGAGTATACCTCACTGAGGGAGGCGTATCTAGTGGTGGATACAACTCACCTACTGCTAGCAAAAATGCTTTGTGCCAAGCAGCAGGTATTGCATACGCATACTACAAGGCAGTATCTATGGATTGTATTGATGCATTTATATACTACAAATTGATTGATAGTGCTGCTGATGGTGGTGGATGCAACTTTGGTATCTATACAGATTCTATGGAAAAGAAAATCTCTTACGAAGTATTCAAGTATATGGATACACAATATAGTTTTGATGTAGCGAACCAGTATCTAAGCAATATAAAGTTTAGAAAAGACGGCACTGTGTATAGTGTAGCCAATGGTAATATCACCTCTTATAGAGATATAATGGACGTATGTGACAGTGGCTTTGACTGGGACGCTCAGTGGAGTGAGGCAAAAATTATGACTAGGAATGTGGATACTCCACCTCAACTAACAAATTAACAAATAAAGGGGACAAATAATAAATGACAACTACAAAATCTAGAAATTTATTCAAAGTATTAGCAGTTGCCATCTTGTTGTCATTTGTGGCTATGGCTTTTATGGCATGTAATGGCAAAGAGTCTGACCCAAATGCTATCAAGATATCCAATTATGATGAATTCAAAGAATTTATTCAAGAATTCACTACTAGTGATTATCTAGACCTAGAAATTGCCAACGAGGGCAAGTATGTATTGCTAACTGGTGATATAGATTGTCAAAATGAGGTATTGACTCCTCTACTTACAAAAGATTATTATGGTCTAGAGTTTAAAATAGATGGTAACGGACATTCAATATCAAACTTTGTACTGGACAACTCTTGTATTCGTGAAGTATCCACTGCAGCAGGGACTGCTGGAGCAGCATTTAGAGTATTATCACTCTTCCCTCGCTCAGATGGTGGACAATTGGTTGATATCGAATTTAAAAATGTAAACATAATAGTAAGCCCTGACGATGACCAATTGACAACAGATGTAGACCCTGGAATGCCTTGGGGTGGTACATATGGTATGAAAGTTGGTATAGTAGGTTACTCAAAGTCTACTGGTGCTAATGAGTCAGCTGAATCAAACAACTCTACATCAGTTTACCAAAATGTAAAATTAACCAACATCAACGTAAATGTAAAGAACCACGCTGCTACCGCTAGTGTAAGTGAATTCCCATTCTCTATTGGCGCATTGATTGGTCTAGATGCTGATACTACAAACTATGGTGAGAATCTGAAAGCAACATCATCAATGGCAATTAGACAAAACATTACTGTAGACAACTTTAATGTAACAGTAGATATGCCTGGTGGAGCTGTGCTAGTAGGCGGTGTAGTAGGGCAATCAAACTGGCAAAGAGTAACATACGATAACTGTGTAGTACAAAATAGTACATTTAAGGTAATCAATGATGGTGCTACTGCTGGAACTTATGACCGTGAAAATGCAAATGTAAAACTAAACGACTCTGTATCACTAGGTGGTATAGTAGGAGGTAGTGTAAAACCTCAACACGAGATAATCGTAAAGAACTGTACTACTGATGTAGACTACATAGTTGAGAGCGGTAATGCTGACAACAATGTAAATGCTGGTACAATGATTGGTCTAGTAGTAGAGTCAAACTCTACTGACACTGACCACCACATACTTGACCTAGATGAAAACAACAAATCTACTAGTACTTGTGTAAAAGGTGCTGTAGGTGCTACTGGTACTGCAGTAGAGAATATCCCTGTATATCAGACTAAGTAATATAGGAGATGAATAAAAAATGACGACCACAAAATCAAAAAATTTATTTAAGGTTATTGCAATTGCTATATTGTTGTCATTTGTAGCATTAGCCTTTATGGCATGTAATGGCAAAGAGTCTGACCCAAATGCTATCAAAATATCCAATTATGATGACCTAAAAAACTTTTTGCAAGAATACTCTACTAGCGAATATCTAGACCTAGATATCGCTAATGAGGGTAAATACCTGTTGCTGACTAGTGACATTGACTGTCAAAACGAAGTGTTGACTCCTCTACTCACCACTGACTATCATGGATTGGAGTTTAAAATAGACGGTAATGGACACTCTATATCAAACTTTGTACTGGACAACTCTTGTATACGCACTACAGAGTCTGCTACTGGTACCAGTGTGAGTGGATATAGAGTATTATCACTCTTCCCAATCTCTGTAGGTGGACAGTTGGTAGATATTGAGTTTAAAAATGTAAACTTTGTAGCTAGCCCTGATGATGACCAACTCACCTATGGTAGTGGTGGTATCAAGGTTGGTATAGTAGGTTACTCAAAGTCTACTGGTGCAAATGAGACAGCAGAATCAGGTAATACCACATCACTATATCAAAATGTTAAGTTGACTAACATCAATGTAAATATCAAAAATTTTGCTAGTACAGCTACTGCAACAAAGTATCCATTCTCTATTGGTGCATTGATAGGCTTGGACGCTGATACCACAAATTTTGGTGCTGACTTACAAGCAACATCATCAATGGCGATGCGACAAAACATTACTGTAGACAACTTTAATGTGACAGCAGATATGGCTGGTGGGGCAATATTTGTTGGTGGTATCGCTGGACAAACACACTGGTCCAGAGTAACATATCAAAACTGTAGTGTAACTAATAGTACATTCACTATTACAAACACTGGTGCCACTGAGGCAAACTATACAGGCTCAATAGCATTAAATGACTCTATCTCATTAGGTGGAATAGTAGGAGGTTCTACAAAGGAGCAACACGAGATTGTTATCACGGATTGTACTACTGATATTGACTATATCGTTGAGAGTGCTAACGCTGACAACAATGTGAATGCTGGACAATTTATTGGTGTAGTAATCGAGAGCAACTCTGATGAAGGTGATTTACAAATCATCAATATAAATGACGCTAGCACATCTACTAGTACTTGTGTCAAGGGCGCTATTGATGCTACTGGTACAGCTGTAGAGAATATGCCAAAATATGTTAGTAAATAATTTGAGGTTAATAAAAAGGCTATGGTAATCCATAGTCTTTTTTTATTGCCTTTTACGATTTATTTTACTAGGAAACAAAATTTTATAAAATCTAAAAATTAATTTATCAAATAATCGGGGAAAACGTTTTTTAATAAACAATTTACAAAAATAACAAAACTTGTACACAAAAAGCACTTTCAAAAAATAAAATGGTATTGGGTTTAATATTAATAAGACAAAACTTAGGAGACATTATGGCATTTTTACAAAGATACTCTGAGATACGTACTGGTGGTATTACATTTATTGGTAATACACTAGGACTGAGTAAACAGAGTAACACAAACAATGCTGGTACTCAAGGTTCTATAGGGGCCTTTATCAGCTTAGACAACTCATTACAAGTGAATAATTTCCCAAACGGTACTACACTCAATTATCTACAAAATGGCTCTAGTGCTACACTAGATATTCCTGCTGGTAGTACTATCTTGTATGCTGAATTGGTTTGGGGCGGACTATATATGTCCAGCAACAATAACATCTCCAATCTATTGGACAACAATATAACGCTAGCAACACCTAGTGGCACTCACAGTATTGCCCCTGACCCTACCACGGCACAAAACTTTGTGATACCGGTACAAGGTAACACAGTTGGTTTTTATACAAGATCTAGTAATGTAACTAGCCTAGTACAGAGTGGCATGAATGGTATCTACTCCATCTCTCAAGTGCCTGCCTTGATTGAGGCAATAGATAACCGAACAAATGACACAAACCACGCTGGTTGGACACTAGCAGTAATATTCTCCAATCCAACTCTGCCATTTAGAGATTTGACACTGTGGGTAGGAGGAGCTGTGGTATCACCATTGATTGGAGTAACAAACATTACACTTACAGGATTTAGGACTCCACAGACAGGTACGCCTACAGGTAAACTATTTGTATCTGGTCAAGAAGGTGATGCTGTGCTGGTAGGTGACCAGATGTTTTTTGGAGAGGGTCCTGAGACCCTGGTCAACCTATCTGGGCCAAATAATCCAGCAAACAATTTCTTTTGCTCACAGATAAATGATGAAAATGGTATCCTAGATACAACCGGTACATTTGGCAATAGGAATGCAAATGCCTTTGCTGGCACCAACACGACCGCTTGTAGACAGGGTTATGACATTACAGCAATTGACCTAACAAACATCTTGACATCTGGGCAAACAGATGCGTATGTGAGATTTACTACTGCTGGTGACCTGTATGTACCAAATTGTCTAGCATTGCAGATAGAGAACGGTGTCAATCCAGACCTAACTATCACAAAATCAGTGGACAAAGAGGTAGTAATAAGTGGTGAAACTATAAATTACACATCTATAGTCACCAACAGTGGAGATATACCACTAACTAATACAATTTTTAAAGATAATATACCGACTGGTAGTACTTTTGTACCAGGCTCTGTCTATATTGACGGAGTGAATCAGCCTAGCTACAATCCAGAGACAGGCTTTTCACTAGGTACTATTATCCCTGGAGATAGCGTAACAGTTACCTTCCAAGTGACAGCAAACTAATCAACAAGGAGCAACTATGATAATCACTAATCAATCACAAACTCAATTTGACTATACTCTACCAGATGGCTCTACTCATACCGAGACAAAAGATAGCAACATAGTCAACACAGAGGTAATCAACACAACATTTACAAAAGTAAAGACATCTGACAAAACCTTTTTACAAGAGGACGAGGTTGCAAATCAAACAGTGACACTGACAAACAATTCTCAACACAACGCAACTGACCTATTTTTTACTGACACTCTGTCTGATGGTGCAGAATATGTACCAAACAGTGTAATAGTAGATGGTGTGGCACATCCTGAGCATAATCTAATTACAGGATTTAGCGTGGGCGACCTAGCTATGGGTGGCGTGACAACAGTAAATTACCAAATCAAAGCAAATAATCCTGCTACCAATGTATCATTAAACAACTTTGCTACACTAAACTACAACATTGCTGGTAGGAACCTCACCGACAACTCCAACACTATAACACTAGCATTGGTATCAAATAGACTAGAGGTAGTAAAAGCTGTTGACAAAAATGTGGCAGTAAGTGGCGAAATATTGCACTACACTAGCACCATTACCAATACTGGTACTTTGCCAAAAAACAATTTGATATTTACAGACACTATACCTACTGGCACAACCTTTGTACCAAACAGTATAAAAATAAATGGTATGCAACAAGTAGGCTTTAACCCAGAGGCTGGCTTTGGGTTGCCTAACTTGGGCGTAGGTGAAAATGTAGTAGTCGAGTTTGATGTGGAGGTGCTGTAATATGGCTTTTATAATCACAAATACCTCAACGGTAATAGACAACTCTACTATACCAGCAACTCAGCACAACAGCAACCAAGTACAGACACTGGTACCATCTACTATACCACCAAAAATTGTTTGTACAACAATTGTTGTCAACAAGTGCTGTAGATGCAAATGCAACAGATGTGATAAGCAACCTTACAAGCAATGTTGCAGGTATGGTTTTTGCACTGACAGAGTAAATGCAAAACCTTGCGCCTCTCAAAATAGTCAAAAACACAATCCTCAATGTAGACCTTGTGAGAGAAAAAACAAGCCATGCAAATGCGCTTGCAAAAAGTGCTGTAGATGCAGTAAAGTTTATCACAAGTGTACACAGTGGACACCGCCCACCCCAAATACTCCAGTGAGTAATTAAGATAAATTAATTATTAAATAAAAAAAATCTATCAAGATATTGACCATTAGCAAATATCTAGTAGATTTTTTTATAATTATTAGATTGGACTCAAAATTTAATTTACAAAATAAATTAAAATATTAATTTTATTATTTGAATTCTAAAATATATATTAAAAATATTTAAAATATATTAAGATTAATCTTTTTGAGTGGTAATTATTTGGTCTGCGTTTACCGTATTAATATCTTTTGGATTAAACACCAGTGCTCGCATACTATTTAGTATAGCCAATAAGGTAACTCCAACATCTGCAAATACCGCACTCAGCATTCCAGTAATGCCTAATGCTCCCAATAATAAAAATATAAATTTTATTCCCGCTGACAATATGATATTACCCCAGACAATCCTACGGGTATATTTGGATATCTTGATGGCTGTAGCAACTTTTTTTGGATTGTCATCTACTAATACAATATCTGATGCATCAATACTTGCTGGGCTACCATTGATACCCATACTAATACCCACATCGGCAAGCATTAGCGATGGTGCATCATTGATACCATCTCCAACATAACCAATCCTGTTTTGTTTATCTAATTTTAACTTTTCGATATACTCGTACTTTTCTTGTGGCAGTAATTGATACCTAATATCATCTATGCCCAGTTGATTACCGACCTTCTCAACAATCTCCTTGTTGTCACCTGAGAGCAATATAGTCTTGACATTTAGTTGTTTTAATTCTTTGCACGCCTCAAATGAAGATCCTTTTATAGCATCACTCAGTATAATCTCACCTATCTTGGTCTCATCTCTGTACACTTGTACTACAGTATTTTGCACATTTTTACTATGGCGTCCCACAAAGTAATTTTTACCATTGTATTCAAAGGAAACGCCTCTACCTGCAACTTCCTTTACATTGCTGACAGGAACCAATCCTCGTTTGTTGTGATTTACAATAGACTTTGCTAACGGGTGCAGTGAGTTTTGCTCGCCTAGACTCGCTATAAATATAATATCCTCTGGAGACATAGCGTCATCAAAACTCTTGACATCGTTTACCACAAATTGACCAGTAGTCAATGTACCTGTTTTGTCAAAGGCTATCATATTTAATTTTGCACAAGCATCGAGGTAATTTGAGCCTTTGATTAAAATACCTTTCCTAGATGCGTTACCCAATCCTGAGAAATACGCCAGCGGTACTGATATGGCAAATGCACAAGGACAAGAAACAACCAAAAATATTAGCCCACGATATACTGCTGTATTTATATCTCCTGTCACTGCCCACACTATACCCCATACAACTATAGACAATATAATTACTCCCAGAGTATACCATTTGGTAATCTTGGATATCAAGGTCTCTGTCTTGGATTTTTTATCTGCTGCATTTTCGATTAAATTCATTATCTTGCTCAATGTACTATCCTTGTACTCACTAGTTACAGCAATCTTTAGTACTCCGTCCAAGACAATAGCGCCAGACAAAATATTGTCACCTTTTGTAGCATTGATAGGTATGCTCTCGCCAGTCAAGCTCTGCACATCGAGCGAGGTTTGTCCCTCTACAACTGTACCATCTAGGGGCACTCTCTCACCAGCCTTGACTATTATTATCTCACCAACCGCTACATCACTAGGTGCCACTCTAGTCTCTTTGCCATTCACTATAATTGTGGCATACTCTGGTTGCATTTTGGTGAGTTTTTCTATAGACTTTCGTGACTTGTTTAATGCTAAATTCTCTAATATTTTACCAATGGTATATAATGCCACTACCATCAGTCCTTCCATATATTCACCAATACAAGTTGCACCAATTATGGATAATGTAATCAATAAATTTTCATTTATCTTACCTTTTATTAGTAACAAAACTGCCTTTAAATATGTCTTGTAACCCAACAGTAATGCACTACTTACAAATAATATCCAAAACGCCCAAGTAGGTAAAGGAATCAGTAAAGCACATAGACCTACACCAATACCCAATAATAGAGTAACTAGATCCAAAAGCCAATAAAAATTCTTTTTACCTGCCTCTTGATTAACATTTAACCTAGCGCCTGGCTCTACTTGTTTGATAACATTTTTTATCTCAGCAATAGCCAAATCAAAATCTTTACATTCAAAATTTAGTTTTTTGTTAATAAAATCAATATTAGCATTACTTACCACAGATAATTTATTAATTTCACTCTCAAGTGCTCTAGCACAATTGGGACAATCTAATCCGTCAATATCAACACTCTGTTTCATTTGCACGCTCCTCAATATGCTCTCTAGTCATATCAAAAACTTTTCTTATATGGTCATCTGATAGACTATAGTAAACCTCTTTACCTTGCTTGCGTGCTCTAACCAAATTCATTTCACGCAAATTCCTCAATTGATGAGATATAGCTGACTTGGTCATATTTAGTAACACAGATATATCACAAACACACAACTCAGCTTCATACAAGACATTAATAATTTTTATCCTGGTGCTATCTGACAAAATTTTATAAAAATCCGCCATACTCAATAAAACATCTTCGTCAATCAATTTATTCCTTACACTATCCACAATATCCTTGTGGATAATATCACAGTCACAAATCATCTCCGTTTTACCCATATTATACTCCTTTATAGTTGAATATTCACTCAACTATTATTAGTATAGTTGAATAGCTGTTCAATTGTCAACAGTTTATATAAACTTTTTTATAAATATCTTAATAATTTATGAAAACGGTAAATCTAAATAATAATCAACAAACTTTAAAAATAGTAAAATAAAAAAGATAATGTACTACTTGGCACTATCTTTTTTTGTTGCTTAAAAAACTACGACAATTATTATTTTTACAATTAAATATATAAATTAACTATTTGACTTTGTTATTGCGCTAGAACAATACTAGAGTTATCTTCGCTATTCGCATTGATATTTAGCTCGCTATATACCATATGTATTACATCACAAAGGCTGACATCTGCTGTGTCGACAATGATAGCATCACGTGCAGGCACCAACGGACTAACCTCTCTTTTTATATCCTCAATATCCCTAGCCATTATATCAGTCAATACCTCATCAAAAGTAGTATTTTCGCCTGCATTTTGCTGTTGTCTAAATCTACGCCATGCCCTCACCTCAGGACTCGCTGTAAAAAAGAATTTGTATTGTGCATCAGGAACAACCACTGTACCTATATCTCTTCCCTCTAATACAATATTTTCACTAGAAACCAAGTCTTTTTGCAAACTTAATACTCTCTCCCTTACTTCCGGATATTTGGCTACAATAGAGGTTGCTGACTCAACCTCTCTAGTGCGCAAGGCAAAATCTAGCACCCTCTCGCCATTTATTAAAATCGTATTTGTGCCATGCTCATATACTAAGTCCAAAGATGTTTCTGCCAATACACTCAAAACCTCTCTAATATTATTTACATCTACACTCTTTAGTAAACATTGATAAGCTATTGCTCTATATAGACTCCCTGTGCTCAAAAAACGAAAACCAATTGTATCTGCCAATATTTTGCCTATAGTTGACTTACCAGTACCAGCATATCCATCTATCGCTATACAAATATTTTTGTTGCTCATAAAATCACCTAAACTAAAAGACTTTGTCTAGTATAGCATATTTTTGCCTAGTTGTCCACATTATATCGTTTTTGTAGTTTGTTGGATACCAAGACAAAAACATAATTAATTTTAATGCCTGTATACTTTTAAATTACTCGATATTAATGACAAGCAATAATGCTAATTTTTTAATACAAAACACAACACTATATCATATCACTTGCGCAAAATAGTAAAGTTTGATATCATTACAAAGTATCCAATTACAAAATTTGCTCAAGCGAATTAAAACGCCAAAATGAAACAATCAGTTTATTAATATCGCTTGAGTAAAAGGAGAAGTTATGTACAAAACGGTAATAATCAATTACACCCCATCATCAACCAAAAGAGCGCAAAAAATTGAAGAAAAAATAAACGAGATGACCAACAATGGTTACGAATTTGTGAGTATTTGCTCTACTCCAAACTGTGGTGCTATATTAGTATTCAAGACAAATTAATTATATCTTTTAGATTGTAGAGTGTTTTGTTGCAAGCCGCTTTTGCTCAACACAATATCTTTGCCTTGACTGATTAATAAAAATTTTTGTACTCACAAAAATAAACAAGAGCAACTTTAATATCAAAAAATTACTACTTTTTATATAAAAATTGTATTTTTTTGATTGTGTATTGCAATTATAAATGATATAATATTGCATTAGCATATGGAGGGTATACTATGGCTAAAGAAATCAAAGAAGATGAGCAAAAAAAGGCTGAGGAGACCAAGGCTACACCTAGCACACCTGCAACTGGTGCCAATCAAGAGCCTCAAAAGGAGCAAAAACCAGTTAACTTTAAACAAAAATATATTACATTGGGTGTACTGGGAGCTATACTTGTAGTAGTTTTGGTACTATGTTGCATTTTTGTATTTTAATCGTTATTTTTGTAATGGGCAACTAGCCCATTTTTTTTACTAATTATAATATATGACTTGAGCGATGCTAAAAATTGAAATAATGCAAGTAGACTTTGTTTGACCAAGATGTATATTAGGAGTTATCTTTTGCTAAAAACTTACATCTATTGCAACTTTTTTGCATATTTTACACAATAAAATAGACTGTCCATTATCTTGAATATTTTTGATTGACTTTTAACTACAATAACTATATAATTAACCAAACAAAAGATGTAGGTACCACTGACCTTGGAGGATAATATGCAAAAAAATCTCTATCCCAGTCCACCTGCCAAAATAGCCAATACAGCTTTTGCTGTGCGTTTGGGCAAAATATTTTTTGCTCTGTCTTTTATTGCACTAATACTCTCAATGAGTGTTATATTGTCTTTTTTGTCAATTGTCTTTATTGCTCTTGCTGGTGTAATTGCAATATTGCTTACTCTTGGTTTTATTTTTGTAATAGTACCCGACTTTGGTAATATTTTTACATCTGCTGTGGACCTCTCGGTAAATGTTACGCAATTTTTTGTAGATAACTGGTATATTTTTGTAATACTCACTGTAGCATTATCTATTGTGTCTGCCACATTATTGTCTATAGACAAATCAGATAACCACAAAGGCCGAATAATAACATCAATTGTAATTACCGTTATCGCTATCTTATTGGGAATAATATTTGCGACGGGGGTACTATAATGAATAGTTTAAATATAAAACTCAGTAGAGTAAATTCCAAATTTAAACCGTATATAACAGTTGATGGTGACATTATCAACTGCAAAAAAAATCAATTTGGTACATATGAGGCAAGTGTCCAGACAGAAAAAACCGAAGTTGAAGTAGTTATATACAGGTACCTTGAGTTACAAAGTAAGTTTTGGTTTCTTTATGCCATAATATCGTTTTTTGTTAGTATCCTGGGAATATTTGAGCCCTTTTATGATAAAAGATGTATAGTGATTGACTGCAAATACAATGTAAAATTAAATGAGCAAAGTGAGCTCAAAATCCAATTAAATAATGTACAAGACAAAGCAAAAGCAACCAATATAGAGAGTAATTGCGACATCACCGAAATCACTAATGTTTATCAAATAGACAAGGTAGCAAAAAAACGCTGGAAAATCATGTTTTGTATCAAATTGCTCCTATGGATAGTTGCTATAGGGCTTACAATTTACTTTATAGTTAATGGTATATAAAAAGGAGGATGACAAATGAAACTATATATCAAAAACAAAATTTTTTCACTGGGTGAGGGCTCCTCAGTCGTAGATGAAAACAAAAATCCTGTATATAAGGTAAAGGGTAAAATTTTTAGTATTACTAGGAAAAAATACATTTGTGACCTACAAGATAATAAAATATACATGGTCCGCAACAAATGGTTTAATTGGTTCGTTCACAAGGCTTTTATATATGATGCAGACAAAAATAAAATTGCCACAGTAAAGGATAAATTTATTAATGTAAACAAAGAGTATTTTGTAATGGGCTACAAAGATGAAATAAAAATAGATGGCAATTTTTTTTCACTCACTTGTAACATTCTCAAAAATGGTAATGTGATTGGTACTATTCGCAGACAAATTAACCTAATAGCTGATGCATTTGAATTGGAGGCAAATGAGGAAGATATGCCGTTCCTCATTGCACTTGTGATAGCGATTGACAATATTACAGATAGATAAAAACAAAAGACTGGTAAATTTACCAGTTTTTTTTGTTTACTCTATGACTTGTAACTTACTTTATCCCAATCTTAGTTGGTCTTGATTAAATAAGAATAATATTCTACCTCTCCAGACAAAAACTTGTCATAGGTCTAACCGGTTTGAAACTAGTGTAATAATTAGACACTTTATCAAAAAAAATGATAGAGTGTCTTTTTATTTTAT
>CALWPF010000017.1 GCA_944383355.1 uncultured Clostridia bacterium | reverse complement strand
AGAACCCAGTAATACTGATAGTGCTAGACTGTATCCCAAATACAAGCCTATTACAGAGCGCACTGAGCCAATGGCTAGTATTTTGATAAAACTAGGTTTATTGGCAATAGTATTGTGTATGGGATTGGACTTGTTTATATATCATACCATTTCATTCTCGCTATATGTATTAGTAAGTATCCTGTATTTGATTTTGGTAGTTTTGATACCACTGAAACGCCATAGTACTATGGCGCAGGTAATGTCGAGATTAGCATATTATACAACGGGATTATTGTTGTTTTGTGAATTATTTACACATAGTTGGGGGTGGGGAGTATGTATAGCAATACCAGCAGTATGGTTGGGATTGGCTATAATATCTGGGATTTGTATGTTATCCTTTGGCTATGTTAATTTTGAGATGTTCAAACCGATGTTTTCTATAGCTATTTTATCCACTATAAGTTTAATTTTGCTAGCGTGTTTTGACCAGACGACTTGGCTAACTTTGGCTACAGTATGTTTTAGTTGGACTGAGATAGCCTTGATGTTTATGTTCCGTTTTAAGCGCTCCATACGCTCGTTAAAAAAAGAATTCCGTATTTAGTAAAAGGAGGGAATTATGCCAAAAAAATTATCCAAATCTACATCAGCAGAGAGTAAAAAAACAAAAAAAGAAGAAGCACAGCCAGAGACTCGACAAGTAACTGAGTTTGAAAAAAATTTTAATGCCCCTGATCTAAAAGATATTAGCTATGAGGATCAGACATTGTATTTTAAGTCAATCCAAGCATTATTTACTGATTTAAATCTCAAACAAGCTCGTATGAGTATAGAGAATTATCGTAATACCTATATTAGTACGATAGAGGATATCGCAGCAATGGCAGTAGTAGGCAATGTACCTGCTATGGATTATTTGTGCTTTTTGTACAAGCGTGGCATAGATAATATTTTACCACGTAATCTCGCTAGAGCTCATGAATGGGGGATTTTTGCTGTAGCAGCCGGTAGTAAGTTATCTATAGAGCGTTTGAGATTATTCTTTGAGCCAGTTTATGATTATGTCATAGATAATGGTGATGTAGATGCCATAGAGAGCAAAAATAATCTTAATGACGACGATGTGGCAGAGTTTGTTGCATATAGTTTTTGTAATGTGCTGATTGATGAAATGGGACTGTCTTTGTCTGAACAATCAAAAAAAGGTATAATAGAAGAGGAGAATTTCCAAGAATTTTCTCACAGAGCTAATGATGCTAGAGACCGTGCTTTACCTAAAATGCTTGAGTTGATTTCCTAAAAAAGTTTAATAATGCGGGATATGTCCGAAAACTAATATTTAAATTAAAAAGATATTTTGCTTTTGCAGTAAGATGTCTTTTATTTTTATAGATGAAATTTTAATTAATACATTTGTGAATTAATTTATCAAAAGATTTGCAAAAATTGTCGAAATTGTGGTATCCTACTCATAGGGGGATATATGAGTGTAAAATTTTTAAATAAAAAAGTCTTGGTGACCAGAAATTTATTTGCAATAATATTAACACTGGCTTTGATAATTCTTTCTTGCCTATTTTTATCAGCTTGTGGGCAAACTACTTTTAGAGTTCTTCTTTTTGATGAGGACAAAAAAACAATTTTATTTGCCGATGATGTAGAAGCGGGTACATCCATCACAGATGTATCAATTCCAACAAAACAACAAGATGCACAATATACATATACATTTTCTGGCTGGGTCGATGAAAATGGCAACGATGTATTTTTGGCTTTTATAGATCAGGATATTACAGCTTATGCATCATATGAGGCACATGAAAGAGAATATTCATTACAAATTACTGTAAATGGGAGTTCTGTTTCTAGTTATGACCAAGTGGAAATTATTCGAGAAGGAACATATTTGACTACTGGTTCTGTGCTACACTATGGTGATGTATTAGACATCACAATAAATGGGACAGATGGTTATTATATTACTAGTAGTGTTAATTATGCTGGGCTCGAGCGTGTGGATGATGGGAATGAAACCTATTTCCGTGTGGTTGGAGATGTTGCTATTTCTTTTAATGAGGAACCAAACCAATACACTGTTCGTTTCCTAAATTATGACGGTTCACAACTTTATTCTACACTTGTCAATCATGGACAAGGTGCAACGACAAATGTTGTTCCGACAAGAGAGGCTGATTTGCGTGCATCTTATATTTTTGATGGCTGGGTAGATACTGATGGTAATGTACTCAACTTAAATTCTATAACATCAAATGTAACAGCATACGCACATTTTAGAGAAATTTTAGTGGATTATACGCTTTCCATTAATAACACATCAAAGGTTTCAATTTTTAATGGGGATATTGAGTTGTTTGATGGCTCGACAATCCATTATAACGATATTTTGACAGTTATCTTGAATGTAACAGATGGCTATCATGTATCTTCACTACTTGCAAATGATCAAGACATTTCAACCAATTTGAGTTTTAGAGTAGTAGGGGACATGAGTATTACTTACCAAGAAGAGATCAATTCTTATGCTGTAGCACTTTATGATGAAGATCGCGCAACTAACCTGCTTTCAACGACTGCAACCCATGGTTCGTCAGTAACAGTGGAGGATCCAAGTAAAGAGGCAGATAATACATATACTTACAAATTTATTGGTTGGTTTGATGCGAGTGGAGATGAGGTTGACCTTTCGTTTGTATCGGGTAATATAACAGCATATGCAAAATATCAAGAAACATATATCGAATACGCTCTCACTATGACAGATCGTGTAACCGTTAAATTGACAGATGGCACGGAATACACTAGTGCATTTGATAATTCTACGCTTCATTATGGGGATACTTTTACGGTGGAATATGACCTTGCGCCAACATTTGAGGTTAACGAATTTTTAGTGACAGGAGCAACGCTGAGTGATTCAATTTATACCGTTACTGGTGCAGTAGATATTAAATTTGCAATGCAAAAAACATTTGAAGCGGCTACTTACAAAGAATTACAAAAATTTGTTTCCTTTGAAAATTCAGATGGTTCTATAATTTCCCTTGAGGAATGTACTGATAATGGTCCAACCATCTCATATACATATGTTGGATTGGATGTAGTTGAATTTATCGCAAATTATGCAGACTTTTTGGAAATGGAAGGAACGATAATATATGAAGGCCAAGCAGAGCATACCCCTTCATTTGCTGATAATGTCTTTACTGCAAATAATATGAGTGGTGTTGGCACAATTACAACCGCCCTATACAAGGGAATGAATATTGAATTTACAATTTCAGAAACTAATTTGCCAAACTTTATGTTTGGAATTTCTACTAAAGAGTGGTTGGATGATGCAATTAATCACACAGCTATACAAAATACTACCTATTATTTTGCGCCAGAATATAATTTTTGGTCCTACAGTGGTAATTCAAAATTATCATATTTATACAGTGTTCCAACCACAAATCCAGTTATGTATGTATTGAATTCTAACTATAACTTCTTTGGCGAAGTTAACTGCACTATTAGACTAGTTTTAGGTGATACATTAGAGCTTTATGTTGACGATGTCAGAGTGGACATTGATACTTCTGTTAATGCAAGAGTTCCAGATTATACAATTGCAGATGGTACGGCATACTATTTTAGTACTTACATTCGTAATACTAGCTCTAAAATCACATTTACGGACTTTGGATATTATGAGAATGCTGGAGAAGCATATCTTGAATATCTACAAGGAAAAACCATAACAACTTTTGGTGATTCTATCACACAAGGCTCGGGCGCTTCTTCATCAGAGAGTCGTTATGCAAATTTGCTTTCGACGAATTTAGGAATGAAACTTAACAATATGGGAGTTGGTAATACTGGATATTGTACAGGTAGGAGCAACTCTCTTCAGGACGGTGCAGATGCCTCTAGAATTGGCGATGTCTCAAGTATTCCATTAGAAAGTGAAATAGTAGTAGTTTTTTTGGGAATAAATGATATAAGGAACTCTACTTCCAGCTGGGGATTACTCGGTGATGTCGATTCAGTTGATACAACTACAATCTATGGGGCAATCAATGCAATGTATTCTGGACTTGCGGAACGCTTTGCTGATACTACTGCAACCATCTTTGTTTGTAGTCCGACACCACCTAAAAATGATTTGGACGGAACTTATGTTTGGGGAGGCGGGTACACTTTACAAGATTTAAATACAGTGATTGAGGAAAGAGCAACACATTATGGTTTCCAATTTATTGACCTTCTCAACAATTGTGGTTTTACCGCAGATACGATTACAGACTCCGTTCATCCAGGAGATGATGGGCATGCAATTATCGCTGATTTAATTTATGATACTATCACTGAATATGGTAAATATAACTTTGCTTCATGACATTTGTTAATTCGGATTCTAGTATTTCTTTACGGAGTTGAGTAAATTTAAACAAACAAGTCTCAGTATTTTTGTATATATTCAAATCATGGGCAAATATTTTTGTTAGAATAATTTTATGTTAAAAATTTGCAAAAGCCACTATGCTATTTGTGGAAGTATTAAAATATTTATTTTATATCAAAATTAAAAAACACCTTGGTAATAACCTAGGTGTTTTTTATTCTGTAAATTTTAAATTGTATATCAAAGGAATTCGCTTTTTTACTATTTTAATTAATATTCATCGTTCCATTGTTATTTTTACCATTTGTTTACCACTTTTTCTGCAAATCCCAAAAAGTCTTTTACCTGTATCTCTGTGCCATCATCTAGCACGACTTTTCCATTAAATTTCCCAAAGACTTGGTTTTGATCGCTTTTGATAATTACAGCAGATGCGAGTGCACTACGATTGATAATTGGCTCAAATGTCATCTCAAATCTATTATCATCAGAGGTAAATTTCCATTGACCCAAAAAGTCATCTCTACCACTACCATCTTCGGTCTTTGGTATCTCAAATGTCACTTTGTTTAGTTTGTGTGCTATACCATTGTAAAATATTACATTTTCGGTAGCGGCAGTGGTATTGCCAAAACCGTAACCCATATTAAAACCAAAATCCACACCATTTATTTGACCTGCGGCTGCGCCCCAATACCATGTATTGTTGTATGGCCATACACCACGTCCCCAGTCAAGTATCGCAAAGGTATTTTTGGGTAAAAATTCTATCGATTTATTGCCAATTTTTAGGTTGCCGTCAGCACGAAAGCCGACTATTTTTTGATTGTAGTAAAAATGTTTTTGTTTGTAAAATGGTGTAGCAATTACCATACTCTCTTTTGGTTCATGAGATAAGGTAATGGCACCAGATAAGGTATGTTTGCCCTCAAAGTTTGGGAAATTAAATATTAATTTACGATTTTCTCCATCGTTCAAAAATCGCATTTCTACCTTTTCATTTTTAAAACAGGTGTTGCCAGTGCGACTAGTATTAGGTAGGTTGAATTTTCCTTTTGGCATAAAGGTCATAATACTACGAGTTTTTTCTTTGCGTGCTCTAAAGTTGATTACAGAGGCACTGATCATTCCCATATAAGAATTATCAGCAATAGTTAGTGCGATTGCGATGTCTTGGTTGTATACTAGGTAATAATCCCACTCTTTGATACGCATTTTTGATGCTTTTATATCATTTCTATCATATATCCAAACTTGTTCTGTAGCCCAACCAGGCTCAGTGATGTTGCCTTCGTCATCAAGCAATGGCATACTAGCTTCAACTTTATTTTGCATATTTTTTATCCTTTTATTTTTTATAATTATTATTACGCTTTGATATTTAGTAATAAATTGTTAAAAATCTACTAGTAATTATTATAATTAAATCACACAAAAAATCAATAAAAAATCTAAAATTTTCTATTTGATTGACTTTTGTTGATGGTATTTTGTAATATTTAATTGTATTTACAAATGATGTTATTTTTTCATCATATAAATCGCTATTAATTAGGAGAAAGTTTTTGTGAGTGAAAAAATTTTGATGTTGATTAGTAAAGTGGTAGGAGTAATATTATTTTTTGGCGCTATCATAGGCGCTTTATTACCTGCACTTTATCGAGGCAGTGGAGATGAAATATATCAATATGTCTTGGACACTGTACCTTCATTAGTAAATGATGAATTGATCATAAATAAAGACCCCTATGATACTAGACAAGACTTTATTACTGTGCAAAAACTTGATAACGAAGCATTTAAGATTTTGCAGTTAAGTGATATACATATAAATTGTTCGGTTTTGACTGTGGATTTGGATAAAAGAGCCATAGATGCGGTGGTAAGTGCAGTAAAAAATACTATGCCTGACCTGATAGTCTTGACAGGTGATTTTTTGTTTCCCAATATACATCGCTCGTGGAGTATTAATAGCGAGAATATGGCAAAGGTAGTTGGAACATTATTCGACCGTTTGGGTATACCTTGGACATTTGTATATGGGAATCATGATGCCGCTGGTTTGGGGACATGGTCAAAAGACCAATTGAGTGAATATTTTTTGTCTTTTGAATCATGTTTATTCAAAAAGGGGCAGAGTAATATAGACGGACAGGGCAATTTTGTTATTGAGTTATTTGATGGTGATGGTATAATGGACTCAGCTCTTGTGATGATGGATAGTCATGGGTATGGAGGTAGTTATTACGACCATATACATGCTAATCAAGTAGATTGGTATGATGAGGTGACTGGAATAGTTACTCAACATAACGGAGGTATTGCTGTACCTTCACATTTGTTTTGCCATATTCCATTGCAGGAATATGTAGATGCTTGGGATTCGGCAGTGCAATTAGAGCTAAGTGTGGGAGATAGTGGCATTACTGAAGATGCAAAGACCGTGCATTATTATTGGGGTACGAGAGGAGAACGCTCCTGGGTATCTAGTGCACAAGTGGACAATCTGTATGACAGACTCAAAAAAGGTGGTACTGTCGCTATATATTGTGGACATGACCATTTGAATAACTTTAGTATTGAGTACGATGGTATCCGTCTCACTTATGGAATGAGCATAGACTATACCGCATACATTGGTATCAGTACAAAGACAGCACAAAGAGGTGCGACATTAATTACAATTAACCCAGACAGCACGTATATAGTCCAGCAGGTTCCTGCGGATAACGGCTGGAAAGTTTTGGACTGGCAAAAATGATTTTTCGTCAATATATTAGGATAATTATACTTGATAAGTTGCATAATATGTAATGGACAAATTGGTTGATAAAGGTAAGATTAGTTATGGGAGAGTATTTTGATAAAGTATATGAGGTTGTCAAAAAGATACCAAAAGGAAAAGTGGCGACTTATGGGCAGATAGCATTTTTGACAGGCAAGCCTCGAGGTAGTCAGCGGGTGGGATTTGCTTTGCACGCCAATCGTAACCCTGAGGAGATACCGTGTCATAGGGTAGTGAATAGATTTGGTAGAGTGGCTACAGGATACAAATTTGGTGGTGAGAATATCCAACGTAAGATATTGGAGAGTGAGGGGATAGAGTTTGGACCAGATGGGACTATAGATTTAGATAAATATTTGTGGCGACCATAAATAAAAAAGGTATAACAATGTTGTTATACCTTTTCTAATTATTTTGTGTATCCACCAATTGCTTTACATAAGCTCTTCGGCGTCTAGCTAGTGTACTATCGTATACTTTTGTAAATAATGCTTGGACCTTGTAATTATCTTCCAGTTGACAGTTTGTTTCGGCCATCGTCACTCCACGATCAATAAATCTTTGTAGCATATTATTGAATATAATAGAAGTTACACCTTTTGATTGATAGTCTTTGCGTACACCTATTAAGGCTAGGTCTACGACATTTACTTTTTTGAGCGATTTTAATATAGGTACAAATCCAAATGGGAATAATTTACCATTTGCTTTTTGTACGCCCTCGTTTATAGCAGGGAATGCTATGCCAACTGCTACTACATTGTCATCTTTGTCAACCAATATTGATATAAAGTCTACATCTATAACTAATTTGAATTGACTGAGCAAGCCTTTGCGTACTTTTTCTGTTAATGGGACTGTAGCGTACAAATCACCATAAGCCTCGTCCAAAACATCAAAAATCTTTTCATAATATTTTTTGATTAATCTTTTTTTGTTTCTCTCCTCAACCTCGTGCAAGTTAAGTCTCTTTGCGACTACGCTAGATAATTTATGATTGCGTTCGTCTATTTTGTTTGGTAAATGAATCTGATATTCTAGCCAATCTACATCTTTTTTGTAGCCTAGTTGCTCCAATAAATCTTTGTAATAAGGGTAACTATACTGTGTCTCAAAGGTTGATATTTTGTCAAAACCATCTACCAATAATCCTTCACGCTCTAGGTCATTAAAACCCAGTGGTCCATGTATACTGTCCATACCTTGTTTTATTGCCCAATTTTCTACAGCATCAGTGAGTGCTCTTGCTACCTCAATATCATTGATACAATCAAATCTAGAGAATCTTGCACGTTTTTGGTTAAATTTTTTGTTGTAGTTGTATTGTATGATACCAGCAACACGACCTACTATCTCTCCATCTTTGACAGCGAGGAAACATTGTGCTGTAGCATCTTCTCCTAGATGAACAGATTTGCCTGGCGTCATTACTGCTATTTCGTCAGACCTTAGTGGTGGTACATATTGTGGACACCCTTTATATAATTTGGGTTGAAAATCAACGAATTTTTTTAACAATTTTTTTGAATTGACGGGTATTATCTCTATCATGTTGGTAAAAATCTCCAAAAATTATTTTTATTATCAAAGTAAATTAATAATCGTATTATAATATCTTTTGTCGAATTTGGCAATTAATTTTTACAGATTTTAACTAATTATTAAAATTGTTTAAATTCAGTTTAAAATAGTTGTCAAATATCAATATGGACTTTATAATAAAATTATTAACAATATTGATTTGATTGTTGCTGGGGAATAATATTTTTTAGTATTATCAAGTGGTGGTATTGTTGTTTTTAAAGCAAGGAGGGCTAGTAAATGGATAAAAAATATCAATGGGATTTGACCAAGTTTTGCAAGGATATTCCTGAGTGTGAGAGCAGGTTAGCACAGTTGACTGCTCGATTAGATAAATTGGCACAGTCAAAGGGAAAACTTGGAGACGAAGATATTTTGCTCAAGTTTTGGGAACAATCTCATGAATTAATTAATGATTATGACGAATGTTACATATACGCATTTGCTAATTTGCATGTTGATTATCTCAACAAGGATTATCAGTTATTGACGCAAAAGGTTGCAAACTTTGGCGCCTTACTTAGTGACAAGTTGTCTTTTGTAGATGCAGAATTAAAGTCACTTGGCAATGATTATTTATCTGGTTTGTTGCAAAAAGATAAATTCGCAGATTGGAGATTATATATTGACAGGGTGATGAATGATAATGAGCATACCCTGAATGAAGACGAGGAGCGTATACTTGCTCAAGTGTCAAAATTTAGCAAAGGTTTTACAGCTATACAAGAGAATTGCTACAATGCGGATATACAATACGAGCCTGCTTTGGATAGCGAAGGCAAAGAGCACAAAGTCACAGGTGGTAATGCTAGTAGTTATTTTTATAGTACAGATAGGGAACTTAGACGTAATGTTGCTAATAGCCAGTTAAAAGCAATGCAAAAATATGCAAACAGTATGGCGCAGACTTTTATTCACCAGATTATAACTAATGTTACAATTGCAAAAATAAGACACTATAACAGTGTACTTGATAGGTCGCTTTCTGGCAAAAAAATGCATGAGTCGGTGTATAACAATGTGATAGATTACACTGTAAAAAATCAAGATTTGTTGCAGAAATATTTTAGTACAAAAAAGAAATTGCTAGGTTTTGATACTATGTATAGTTATGATATATTAGTTGGCTTGGACAAGAGTAACAAAAAGTATACCTTTGAGGAAGGTGTGTCTTTGATAAAAGAGGCTCTTTCTATACTAGGCGACGATTATGTAAAAATGATAGATAGAGCAATTAGTGAGAGATGGGTAGATGTTTATCCTAGAGACAACAAGCGTGGGGGCGGTTATTGCTGGGGCTCGTATGGTAAAACAAATATAATATTACTAAATTGGGCAGATGACCTTGACAGCGTATTTACACTGGCACATGAGTTGGGGCATGCTATCCATCACTATACTATAGACCAGCACCAAAAAATTCAAAATAATGGTGTGCCTATTTTTTGTGCTGAGGTTGCTAGTACATTTAATGAATCTATTCTTGCGAATTATCTGTTACATAACTGCAAAGATGACAGCGAGCGTTTGATATTATTGGATAAGCAAATGTTGGAATTAGTTGGCGTAGTATATAGACAGGTTGAGTTTTCGAGATTTGAGGACTTTTGTTACAAGTCGATAGAACAGGACAAGGTTATCAATCTAGAGATATTGGAGCAAAAATGGCGTGAATATCGTTTTGGCCCATACGAGGGTGTAGTAGATATGAGTACAGCATCTACACTTAGTTGGGAAAACTTGTGGCACTACTATAATGCTAGTTATTATGTGTGGCAGTATGCATTGGCGCATATGATTAGTAGTCACTTTGCGCGTCAGGTAATAGAGCAAAAGCCAAATGCATTATCTAATTATTTTGAATTTTTATCTGGTGGACATAATGAATACATGGTTGATTTGTTAAAAAGATTAGGGGTAGATATACACAATGATGCATTTTATAAAAATGCTTTTGCTGAATTTAGGCGAGAATGCGATGAGTTTGTAGCACTTGCCGAAAGATCACTTTCCTCATAGTTTAATATAATGACTCTAAGATGTGGTTAGAGTCATTATTTTTTACTGCTAATATCATACTTATTTTGAGATATTGCATTGACAAAAGTGACAAATTATGCTAAATTAGAACTTGTTATCCGCATAAGTCAGGTTTATTTAAACGCTATCACTGATAGCTACCGTATCTTAGCGAGATTGGATAGAGGAGGTTATGTAATTATGTATGCAATTATCAGTTGTGGTGGCAAACAATACAAGGTACAGGTTGATGATGTTATAGATGTTGAGCGTATGGACAACAACGCTGGTGACAAGTTGACTTTTTCTCCCTTGCTAATTAGTGCTGACGGTAAAGTTTCAGTGGGTACACCTACAGTAAAGGGTGCTACAGTAGAGGCTACCGTAGTAGAGCATGGTAAAGGTGACAAGTTGCAGATTGCTGTATACAAAAAGATGAATGGTCATCACCGTGCACAAGGGCACAGACAGCCTTTTACTAGGATAAAGATTACAAGCATTAAAGCCTAAGTAAATATTAGAGTTTATATTTTGAGGTAATGATGACAAAGGTAAATGTATTCAAAAAAGGTAATGAATATACACGCATCATTTGTGATGGACATACTGGATATGGTGTAGAGGGCGAGGATATAGTGTGTGCCGCCTTGAGTAGTGTGGTGCAGACGGCTGCTCTGGGTATGCTATCAGTTGCTGGAGCCAATATTGATATCATTCGAGATGATAAAGAGGGCTATTTTGAGATAGTGGTACCAAATGATTTATCGCCAGATGTTCAACATGATGTGCAAGTAATATTTGCTACAATGATGTGTGGTGTTAGTGATATTTATACAGAATACAGTGATTTTATAGATATGGAGGTATGTGATGTTCTTTAATATTCAATTGTTTGCCCACAAAAAAGGACAAGGTAGTAGTAAGAATGGTCGTGATAGTGAGGCAAAGCGTCTAGGAGTCAAGAGAGCAGATGGTCAGACAGTCAATGCTGGTGAAATTTTGGTTCGTCAGCGTGGTACTAAGTTTCACCCAGGCAAGAATGTAGGTCTTGGAAAAGATTTTACACTTTATGCAAAGGTTGCTGGTGTAGTGCGTTTTGAGCGTTTTAGTGGTAACCGTAAGCGTGTTAGTGTCTTGGTGGCAGGGGAGACTGTAGCTCAACCAGCAAAGACAGTTGCAAAAAAGACCACAAGTAAGACCGCAGTTGCAAAAGAGCCAAAGAAGGCAACTACTGTGGCTAAGACTGAGTCAAAAGCAACAAAGACTACAACTGCAAAAAAGACTAGTACAAAGACAGCAAAATAGTCATTGTTTTGATATTGATACCGCAGGATTTTAACTGTGGTATTTTTTATGTTTTTATAAAAAAGATACGCTATTCAAATAGCGTATTTTTTGGTATAACATAAAAACTTATTGCTGTTTATTATTTGTTATTGTGGATAACAATTGCTCATTTGCGACAGGTTTTGGAGCCTCTGCCTTTGCGCTAGCGAATATCTCACGCATTTCATCTCTATCTGGTAATTCTCTCTTTTGCTCCACCTTGTCGCTATCAAATATTTTGTGAACAATATCTGTTGGGCTTTGCGTGCTTTTATTTTCTGTAACTTTGTCTGAATGGAAAAAACTTGCAACTCTATCCAATGGTTTTTGTGTGTCGCTTTGGTGTGTGTTTGTCTCTGTTTTATCAGCAAAAACCATACTTAATTCATCTTTGTTGGGTATATGTCTAGCGTTTGCATCATGTTGATTGTGTGAAAAGAATTCGCTCATATTGACTTCTTTATTTTGATTGGTAGTTGCAGTCGTATCATTGCTGGCAAACAATTCGTTCATTTTTACTTTATTGGCTTGTACTGGATTAAGGGCTTCTGTTAATTCTTTTACTGTGGTAATTTTTTTTCTCACTGGTTCGTTTTGGTTATTGTCAGTGTTGTGTGATATAGCACTTTCATCTAGTTGTCTGTTGGTGTCATTATTTATATCTTTTTTATCAGTAGCGTATGGCTGTAGAGAACTACCCTCAAATACATCAAATTTATCATCGAGTACTGGTTTTTGTTTTTTACCTGGTTGCAAAAATTTTTCAGTTTGTTCTCTTATTTCACTGCCAGATAAGTGCGGTGGGAGAGTGAGTAAATCTTGAGATTCTGTATCGGTATTCCATTGTTCATCAAATTTTTGTAACTTTGATTTTGTATCTATTATGTCGTTAATGTCCCAGTCCACATTTTGTTGTTTTTTACTAAACCAACCCATAACTTTTATTCCTTTGCTTTTTGTTTATTATATCACTAAAGCAATTTTACTGCAAACGATTGTAATCAAAAAACAATATTCATATAGTTATAATGTTTCGAGTACTTTGTAGTACTTGGCAAATAAAACATTTTGTGTTACAATATTTTAAATTATAATATTAATTTACCAAAGAGGTTTATATGGAATATGCAATAAAAGGTGGCCTAATAATATTGAATGACGACACCAAGACATTTAATCCTGAGGCAACTTTGACTAGTGGTCAGGTTTTTCGTTTTGGTAACGAAAATGGTACTTGGTATATAAAAAGTGGTAGGGATATTGCAAAAATCAGCAGTATAACTCCTCAAAAATACGAAATTTGGAGTACAAATCCAAATTTTTTTGTAAATTATTTTGATTTTTTTACAAACTATGATAAAATATTAACAGGCTTAAATAATTTCACTGAGTTAAAAGAGAGCCTACGGTATGGACAAGGCATACGCATGTTGAGACAGCCTCTAGTGGAGGTAATTATTAGTTTTATTATCTCAGCGAATAATAACATTCCTCGCATACGCAAAAGTGTGGAGGGGATATGTGAGCAGTTTGGTGATGAGTTGGACTGGGGATATGCGTTTCCGACATTAGAGCAATTATCTAGGGCGAGTGTAGATGATTTTATTAAACTTGGGTGCGGGTATAGGGCAGAATATTTGGTAAAGACTATTGATACACTTACCCATTCTAATTTTTTGGAGACGCTAACGAGTCTAGATACGCAAGACGCTAGAGCCAAGTTGAGAGAGCTCTGTGGAGTAGGATCCAAAGTCGCTGATTGTATCTTGTTATTTGGCTTAGGTAGGCGAGATGTGTTCCCTGTAGACACTTGGATAGCAAAAATATATCATGATGATTATCATGGTTCAGTGAAAAATAGACAAAAAATTGCCGATTTTTTTGTGCAAAAATATGGTGACTTATCAGGCTACGCTCAACAATTTTTGTACTACTACAAACGCAAGGATATTAAATTAATTTGATTTGGAGGAATTTTTATGAATATAGCGTTGTTGATAGATATTGATAATGCAAAAGTCAATTTAACAGTTTTCCAAGATATTTTGGAGCAATTGCGTTCCAAAGGTAACTTAATTTATGCCAAAGTATATGGTTTTAATGAGAGGAAGCATATCAAATTTGATGAAATAATTGAGAAATATGGTTTTGATTCTGCTCCTACTATGCGTTACAAAAAACGTTCAAAGTCACAGTTGGATATGCGTATCATTATAGATGCGGTTAAGATGTTTTATACTATGCCACATGTTGATGCATTTTGTTTTGTTGCAGGTGATGGAGATTTGGTACCATTACTGAGTTTCCTCAAGGCTGGTGGCAAGCGTTTGTTGACTCTTAAGAGTGATATAATAGATGGCAATGACCATATGTATGATGACAAGGTAGTATTGTCAGTTGCATACAGTAAACCTGTTAAGCTGTCCAAGAAACAATTGAATGAAAAATTCCGTTCATTATCAGAGAAAACTAGTAAAATTATGGAGTCTGATGACGCTAGTGAGGAACAGCGTAAAGCATTGATTGCGGAGATTGAGGATATATTGGCGTCAAAAGGTGATGACCTCGATGAGGACGAGGCTAGTTTGTATGACAGCCTAGAGGGTTTGTTGGATATAATTCGTTAATTTTTATATTGCCTAATTATTAGAGTGCGTATTGCACTCTTTTTTTGTTGTATGCAAAAATTTGAATATTGACAAAGTTGCGTGTATGTTATAAAATATATACAAATATATTAGGGTGGATAGAGATGATTGTATATGGTAAAGAGTTGACAGACAAAGAGGCACGCAACTTGATAAAAATTACCAAAGTAAATAGCTGGAGAGACTTTAACATACATTTTGACCATGAGAGTGATTACAATAGTAAATTTGATGAGGCACTAAGTACTATTCCTGATGATGATATTGAGGTTACGGAGCAAAATGTAATAGATGCTATTACTCAAATTACAAATAGTAGGATAGGTAAACCCAATTACTATGCTGCTTATATTATGCAGGGCTCGGAGTTGTCTAATGTTTTATTTGAATATATTGTAACCAATAGTAAAGATTACGAGGTAATGTTGGCGTATGCCATATATATCAAAGGCGCTAATTTGTCGGTAATAGGTAAGATTTTGGCAAGTGAGGCAAATACATATTACAACTTAGATTTTATTTTGAGATTCCCAGAGATAAATACATCGATAAACAAAAAGTTATTGCGTAGAGCAGGTACTCCTAGGCAATGGTTATTTATGGCAAAGTATGTAAAGAATGAAGACATAGATTATTTGCGTCAAAAAATTTTGGATAATGGTGATGCTGAGGTAAATTATCATATGGCGTGCTATATACAAAGACGTTATATACAAACCCCAGTAAATAGGGAGTTCCCAGAGCGCTATACAAACTATATATATGATTATTATCAGCAAAAATATGGACAAGACAAAGCTATGTTGCAATCGCTTGTTGATGAACATATTCAAAAAGTTGTAGAGAGCGAAGATTCCAAATTTTGCTACAAAACAGCAAAAAATGTAAGTACCGATAATAGACATATCAAAGCATTGGAAGATGTGGTATTGAGAGCGTGCAATGTTAGATACAATATCAAGTTTGTACTAGATGTACCTTTGGCTGATGTGGAGGCACACAGGCAAGTAGTTTATGATAACGGCACTTACGAAATGATGCAGTTATTTGATACTGTGGACAGTATTCGCACTCAACCTGCGTCTAGTGATATAAAAAATGCTGTTAGATTAAAGATATAAGGATTCGTTATTTTAATTTTACGCTTTGAGAGCTAATAAAAGTCGAGTAATATTCTCGACTTTTTGCTTGATTATTTAAATATTTTTTTGTTTAAAATAAAACACGAATGAAAATTTTTTTGAATAAGTATTTTATTTACCTTGTTCTAATATTATGAACACTTATTGTGTTAATATATTGCATAAAACCCAAATTTTAGCCGTTTAATAATTAACACTTTTGCCAGGATTTGTAATTTTTGCAAATAATTTAGTTGACTTATTACAATAATAAATAGTAGTATGAAAGTAGCTAATAGATGTGGCTTGACTATTTTTTATTACATAGTTAGGAGGTCGTATGGCAAAAGAAAAGGCTGATTTGGCTGATGCACAACCTGCAGTGGCAAATGATGTTGCAAAGCCTAATGATGTGGATCAGTCTACTCAGGTCAGCGGTGAAAAAAAGAAGGGCTTTAAACTAGATGTCAAGCGTACTACATACATAGGTCTTGCATTTTTTACAATATTAATGCTTTGGCAGGTTTACAACACTTATTGTCCTTTGTTTTTGAGTGATTTTTTTGTTGCTCAATTTGGAGGTACATCTAGTGACCATGCTTACTTAGTTGGTATTATTATGGCTATGGATAACATTCTTGCACTGTTTATGTTACCTTTGTTTGGAGCGTGGTCAGATAGGACTAAGTCCAAGTTGGGTAAACGAATGCCTTTTATCACTGCGGGAGTAGTGTTAGCGGTAATATTCTTCCCTTTGATACCTATAATGTTTATTTATAACCAAATGGTTTGGATGATAATTATAATGGCTATTATATTGCTAGCAATGAATATTTATCGCTCTCCAGCTGTTGCATTGATGCCTGATATTACTCCAAAGCCACTTAGGAGTAAGGCTAATGCAATTATTAATGTTATAGGATATGTTGGAGCTATTTTTGCTGGAGCACTAGCGATGGTATTCTCTACCAAGACCGGTGCTGACGGCAGATTAGTATATGACCCAAACACAATTTGGATACCTTTTGCTATCACTGCGGTATTTATGATACTTGCTTTAGTGATACTTTTGTTAAAAATTAGAGAAAACAAATTAGCTGTTGAGATGGCAGATGAGCTCGCAAGAGGTGAAAAAGAGGCAGACACTACAGAGGCAATCGAGGAAGATAAACCTCTCACAGGTGTTAATAAACGTAATATGATAGTATTACTCTTGTCAATTTTCTTGTGGTTCTTTGCGTTTAATGCTATTGAGACATTTGGTAGTACTTATGGCGTGCAAGTGCTTGGTGAGAGCTCTGGTTGGTGGGGTACTGCTGTTATTGTAATGACAGTATGTAGTCTAATTGGATTCTTCCCTGGAGCCTTTATAGCTGACAAGTTGGGTAGACGAAATACAATCTTGCTGGGCTTGGGTATCATGATAGTTATGTTGGGTATAGCAATGATTAGTAGTTTGCCACATTGGTTATACTTTATATTGATTGGTATTGCTGGAGTAGGTTGGGCATGGGTAAATGTAAACTCTTATCCAATGGTTGTAGAGATGGCGAGTAAAAAGAATATAGGTAAACTGACAGGGTGGTATTACGCTGCTAGTATGTTAGCTCAGAGTATAACGCCTATTTGTATTGGTTTCCTATTTGGTGCTCTCGGATATGAATTTATGTTCCCTTATGCAACTATTTTCTCAGTAATAGCACTGATTTTGTTCTTATTTTATGTCCCTGCCAAAAAACATAAAACAGCAAATGGGGCAGCGGCAGAAGATAACAAAACTGTAGAGACTGATGCTGATGCCTCGGCGATTACCATTGGTACTAGCAGTGGTGTTGTTGATCGTACAGTGGACAAAGTTGACAATCCTGAAATAAAGCAAAAAGAGGAAGTTGTATCTATTGTGCAAGAATCCACAACCTCCAGCAAAAAATCAAAAACTACTAGCAATAAAAATTCAACGACCAAGACCGATAATAAAACATCAACATCTAAAACTACAAAAAAGACTTCTAATGCTAGTAAGGATAAAGTAGAGTAAACATTTGCTCGTTCCCTAGATAAAAAGTGTGTGCAACATGTACACACTTTTTATTAATTAGAGCAGTATAAATTTATTTATCTTTTTGCTGTTATACTGTTTTTATTCGAACTGCATAGTACTTATTTTGCGAATACTTTTGGGCTTTTAATGCGATTTACGTTAAATTTTCATACTTTTTTATTTGCCAAGGCAAAAAATATAGTTTTAAGAGAGCGCCTGTAAAATAGAGGCACTATTGACAGTAGTCTCATTTTGATGTATAATCATATTATAAAAAAGGCGGTAATTTTAGTATGAAATTCAGTAGTATTTTTAATATGGTTATTAATAGAAAATACCATTTGGATAAGAGCTATATAAAGATTATCAACAATGATTTAGCATATCGTATAGTTGCAGATAGAGATATATATAGAGATTTTATTGATGAAAATGGTCAGCCCCAAAAAGAGTTGGTAGCAAAAAAAGGGGATTTGGGTGGTTATGTAACTTCGATGCTTTGCCTGCCACATAATGATAGTTCGTGGATATTTGATTATGCAGTACTGTGTGTGCCAATCAGTGATGAATCTCATGATTTTGAGTTGAGGGGGGACGCAATAGTCTATGATAAAAATACTGTGCTAATAAATTCTACTGTGGCTGGCAAAACCAAGATAAAAGGGCACAATACTGATGATAAAGTCGCTCCAATTGAGCAAGTAGGAACAAAATTAATTGATTCTTATGTAGAGACAAAAGGAGTGGTTTGTAATAGTACCATTCGTAATTGTGTGATAAAAGGGAAAGGCGACCTAATAGATAGCGAGATAGATGGTGATGCCCCAAAGATTAATGGGCGTCTTTGCACAGATGTTGCAGATATTAGCGGAGAGTTCGATTTTTTGGACGTAACTAAATATTTTGGTAAAGAGGGCAAAATCTTTGCTCACGGTAAGGTATCCTTACATCACTGTTTGTACAAAGGTAGTTTGAGCTGTATTGGCAACAATGTATCCTGTAAAAATAGTTTACTTTTTGGGGTAAATAGTTTGCAAGACGAAACTGAAGTTCTTCATTCACAGTTGCGCTTTTGTACAATAAAAGATTGTGCAAAAGTGACGCATTCCAAACTGTTTGATTCCACAGTATCTGGCGATTCTTATGTCGCAAATAATAGCACAGTGTATAATTCTACTATAGAAAAATTTGCATCTGTTAATGCTAGTGAAATACAAAATAATTGTTTAATTACTGATAAAGCGAGTGTGCAACACTCTGTCTTGGGTGCGGATAGCCAAGTAAGAGATAGAGCAAGAGTGGTGGATAGCAAAACTGCACCCAATCAGGTGTTCAGCGATAGAGATTTATGTATAAATATTGACTGTGAGGCAGAGAGTGCTGAGGTGTCTCTGAGACAGTAATAAGTGATTTTGTGTGTTAATAATACTTATAGCATTTGCTTAGTGCTTTTGTTTTCATAATAATATGGTACTTGTTATATTGTATATAAATGGCTTGTGCCATTTTTCTTTTTGTATTTTATTTAAAAAAATAATTTTCACTTGAAATTTTGTATAGTATAGTGTATACTAATTTTATTGTAAAAATTATAAAAAGAAGGACTATTAAATATGCAGACAACATATCGTACAGCAACTTGTGGAGAAATCACTAGAGAATATGTGGGTAAGGTGGTAAAAGTTGCTGGTTGGGTAAATACTATACGTGACCATGGTGGTATTACATTTGTGGACATTCGTGACCAAACAGGACTAGTACAAGTAGTAGTAAATGATGAGCATTTGTTAAAAGGGGTTACCAAAGAGGCGGTAATCTCAGTAGAGGGCAAGGTTCGTTTGCGTGGCGAGGAAAACATAAATCCAAAGATTGCCTCTGGAGATATTGAGGTAGAGGTGACCACGCTAGACTTGTTGGGACCAGTTACTGCGCCACTACCTTTTGAGATAGATGATAGCAAGAGTGTTCGTGAAGATGTTAGATTAAAATATAGGTACTTGGACTTGCGAAATCCTCAAGTTTACAACAATATTATTTTGCGTAGCAAGGTTAATAAATTTTTGCGTGAAAAAATGGAAAAATTAGGGTTTATGGAGATAGTTACTCCAATACTGACTGCTAGTAGTCCAGAGGGCGCTAGAGATTTTATTGTACCAGCTAGACAGCACCCAGGTAAATTTTATGCTTTACCTCAAGCACCGCAAATTTTTAAGCAATTATTAATGGTAAGTGGCTTTGACAAATATTACCAAATTGCACCATGTTTCCGTGATGAAGATGCCCGTGCTGATCGTACAGCTGGAGAATTTTATCAATTGGATATGGAGATGGCTTTTGCTACTCAAGAGGATCTAATGGAAGTTGGTGAAAAAGTCTTTTATGATTTATTTAGGGAATTTACTACAAAAGATATTAGCCCAGCTCCATTTGTTCGTATTCCTTTTTCTGAAAGTATGGAGCGTTATGGTACTGACAAGCCTGACTTGCGTAATCCTTTGATTATACATGATTGTACTAGTATATTCGCTAATACTGGATTTAACGCATTCAAGGGTAGTACTGTCAAAGGTATTTGTGTATCAAATATGGAGGGACAGCCTCGCTCATTTTATGATACATTGACGGAGTTTATGGTACAAAATGGTAGCAAGGGACTTGCTTGGATAAAAGTAGAAGATGGTGGCAAATTTAATAGCCCTATAGCAAAATTCCTTAGTGATGATGAGATAATCGCACTTACAAAGGAATTTGATGCAAAACCAAATAGCAGTATTTTCTTGTTGGCAAATACTCCTGCAATAGTTACAAAGCTTGCTGGTATTTTGCGCAAGGAGTTAGGTGAGAGATTGGGGTTGATTGATACCAACAAATTTATATTCTGCTGGATTACTGATTTTCCTATGTATGAGTTAAAAGAAGATGGTACTATGGACTTTGCACACAATCCTTTTACTCAACCTACTGGTGGTATGGAGGCATTACAAAATACTCCACCACTTGAGATAAGAGCTAGCCAATGGGACTTGGTAGGTAATGGTATAGAGATGGTTAGTGGGGCAGTGCGTAATCATGACCCTAGAGTAATGGAAAAGTTGTTTGAGTTAGTCGGATATTCTAGTGAGGTTGTTAGGCAAAAGTTTGGTGCTCTATACAACGCATTCCAATATGGTGCTCCACCACATGCTGGTATGGCACTTGGGCTAGATAGGACTTTGATGTTATTGTTAGATGAGAGTTCTATTCGTGAGGTTATAGTATTTCCTCTTAATAAATCAGCAATGTGTCCACTCACCAATGCTCCTAGCACTGTGACAAAAGAACAATTGCGTGATGTACACATAAAGCTTGATATTAGAGAATAGTGATTACAAAAGAGTTATAAAAGTTTGCTCCAAAGCTACTTTTGGATTTTGGATATTGTTAACTCTTTGCTAAGTATAGATTAAGTTATAAAAATAAACTATATAGATTGATTTTAGTATTCTGTACTAAAATCAATTTTTAAAATAAGGAGGAAGGGTATATCTTATGATAACAATTACCAATCTAGAATTATCTTTTGGTGGAGCCCCTTTATTTAAAGATGTTAATTTAAAGTTTACTCCTGGTAACTGCTACGGAGTAATTGGTGCCAATGGTGCTGGTAAATCAACTTTTTTGAGATTATTGTCTGGAGACCTAGATGTCAGCAAGGGGAATATAGAGATAGATAAAAAATCTCGTATGTCAGTGTTAAAACAAGACCATTTCCAGTTTGATGAATACACGGTAATGGATACAGTAATTATGGGGAATAAGCATCTTTATGACATAATGAAACAAAAAGATGTTCTGTATGCAAAACCTGATTTTAGTGAGGAAGATGGTGTTTTAGCTGCTGAATTGGAGGCTGAATTTGGTGAAATGAATGGTTATGAGGCTGAGACAGATGCTGCAAAACTATTGGCAGGTCTTGGGGTGTCTGAGCAATTTTATTACGAAAAAATGGCAGATCTCAATGGTGCCATCAAGGTAAAAGTATTGCTGGCACAAGCACTATTTGGTTACCCTGATATTTTGTTACTAGATGAGCCTACCAACCATATGGACGAAAAAAGTATAGCGTGGCTGGAGGAGTTTTTGATAAATTATGAAGGTACGGTTATAGTAGTATCTCATGATAGACATTTTCTCAATACGGTATGCACACATATAGTTGATATTGATTATGGTAAAATACAGATGTGGGTAGGTAATTATGACTTTTGGTATGAGTCTAGTCAGTTGATGCAACAACTCACAAAACAGCAAAACAAAAAGAAAGAGGAAAAAATAGAAGAGTTAAAAGCATTTATTAGGCGTTTTGGTGCCAAAAAAAGTTTAGCCAAGCAAGCTACTAGTAGGAAGAAAATGCTAGAAAAGATTAAAATTGAGGAAATGCCAGCATCAAACAGAAAATATCCTTATGTAAATTTTAAAAGCGAAAGAGAGCTTGGCAAAGATGTATTGCAAGTGGAAAAATTGTGTTATACGCATGAGGATAAGGTCCTTTTGGATAATATTTCCTTTCGTATAGGTAGAGAGGATAAAGTAGCAATATTTGGAGATAATGAAAATTCTGTAACAGCATTGCTAGAGATTTTATCTGGACACATACAACCTAATAGCGGTAGTGTCAATTATGGTACTACTGTTATCAAGGCAGATTTGCCAAAGGATATTGGTGAGTATTTTGATAATGATTTAAATATTATTGATTGGCTTGCTCAGTATAGCAAGGAAAAAGATTCGACATTTTTGCGAGGCTTTTTGGGTAGAATGTTATTCTCTGGAGATGATGCTCTCAAAAAAGTAAGAGTGCTGTCAGGTGGAGAAAAAGTGCGATGTATGTTATCTAGAATGATGGTGCTAAATCCAAACTTAATAATATTGGATCAACCTACCAATCATCTTGATATGGAGAGTATTACAGCACTAAACAATGGTATGACTGATTTTAAGGGAGTAGTAATTTTTGCATCACATGACCACACACTAGTTGAGACAGTTGCCAATAGAATATTTGAGATAAAAGATGGCAAGTTGATAGACCGTATGATGACTTACGAAGAATACTTGATGCAAAAAGACGGAGTGTAGCGATTTTAGTGAATTGATAAAATCTGCCAAATATCTGTGATAACTATTCGCAAAATTCATGCATAGTACTAGTACTATGCACTTGTTTTTATTTTTTGATATTTGATTGATTACAATTTTACTTTACAAATAAAATTATATATGCTAGCATTTTGTTATTGGTTTACATATAACTACTAGATATAGGAGTATATTGATGAAAATTTATAATGCATTGACTAGACAAAAAGAAGATTTTGTGCCATTGCACGAAGGAAAAGTAAATATGTATGTTTGTGGTATTACCGCATACGCACCACCTCACCTGGGGCATTTGCGCACCTATGTTGCCTTTGATATTATCAAGGAGTATTTTCAAAATTTTAAAGGCTATGATGTATTCTATGTGCGCAACATTACCGATGTTGGGTCTGTAGTGGGGGATACTGATAATGGTGATGACAAGGTTGAGTTGCGTGCTATGGAAGAGCATTTGCATCCTCTGGAGTTGGTGGATAGAATAATCAAATCGATGTGGGATAGTCTAGATGCTATGCGTTGCGCTAGACCAAATATTTCGCCAAGAGCTACAGGGCATATTTTGGACATAATTGAGGCAGTCCAAAATATGATTGAGCGTGGCTATGCCTATGAAGTTGATGGTGATGTTTATTGTGATGTGACAAAGGTAAAAAATTATGGTATATTGTCTGGCAATACTCTTGAGCACTTGAGTGCTGGTGCTAGGCTGGATATTGATGACAAAAAACATAGCCCATTTGATTTTGTTGTGTGGAAAAAGGCAAAGCCAAACAGTGTATTAAAATGGAATAGCCCTTGGGGAGTTGGATATCCTGGTTGGCATATAGAGTGTTCTGTCATGAGTACAAAATACCTTGGCAAAACGTTTGATATACACGGTGGTGGTAGAGACTTGCGTTTTCCTCACCATGAGAATGAGATTGCTCAAAATTATGCTCTATATGGTCAAGACCCTGTAAAGTTTTGGATGCATACAGGTATGTTAAACGCTAGTGATGGTACCAAAATGAGTAAAAGTAAAGGTAATTTTATTACAGCAAGTGATGCAATTAGTCAGTATGGAGCTGTACCATTGCGTTGGTTTTATGCTAATGGTCATTATGGCAGTAATATGAATATATCCAGTGAGGCAATAGAGTCAACCACCGCTGGATTAAAGAAAATACAAAATTTCTTTTATTCCTTGAATACAAATGTTGGTGATAATTACAACAAGGCACTTAGTGATATTCTCACTACACTTTGCCACAGATTCGAGGATGAGATGGATGATGATTTTAATACACCTAATGCTATAACAAGCATCTATGAGTTTATCAAGCAAGCCAATCAAATTATCCCTACTCATTGCTATAATATTGATAATATAAATGAGATTTATGGGTATTTTTGCAAAATTAATAGTGTGTTTAAGTGTTTTGACTTTTTGGAGGTCAAGGACATCAATGACGACAAATCAGGCAAGATAGAGATGATAGAACAGTTAATGCATGAGAGGAATATATATCGTCAACAAAAAGACTACAAAAACGCAGACAAAATAAAAGCAAAAATTATCGATATGGGAGCGGAGGTTATTGATAACAAAGATGGTACTAGCACATTTAGGTTAAAATAATTTGTTTGTATTATTTTAATAGGGAATGTTTTTGCTTTAATTTCTATTTTATTTGATCGCAAATGGTTGTTTTATAGTACTTTTGACTTGATATTTAAGAAGTAATATCACAGTATATTGGGTATGTTAATTTTGTAAATTCTGGTTTACATTTTTTGTTTGAATTAGTGGTAAAATATAATAGCCGACTTATCATAGTTGGTACTATTTTAATTTTATTTTATAAACCATTTCATTTTGTTTGGAATAAATCTAAATTTTGTTTATAATATATCTTATATTACTAACGGAGAAATCATGCAAAAACTCAAGAAGCCTTTTAAAGTTATTATTGATACTGATCCAGGTGTAGATGATTCTTATGCCATAATTTTTGCTATGTTTGATAAATTGCTAGATATCAAATTATTTACGACGGTATCTGGCAATGTGAGTATTGAGGATGCAACACGCAATCTTCTTCATCTATTGGATAGATTTGATAAGGATATACCTGTTGCGAGAGGTGCAAATAAGCCACTCAAGCGAATAGCACAACATGCATACAATATTCATGGTAAGTATGGTATGGGCAAATATATACCACCGAATGAAACTAAACACAAAGTTATTCAAGATAGTGCAGTCGAGGCGATGTACAAAGTACTCAAAGAGAACCCTGGTGAGGTTACTATCTATGTTTGGGGTCCTCACACAAATGTCGGTCAACTTTTGCTTGATCACCCTGATGCAAAGGAGCTTATACATCAAATTATTTTTATGGGTGGATCGCCTCATGGGCTACCAGGTTTTCATGATCACATTTCTTTTAATATTTCAAATGACCCAGAGGCATTTAAGATAGTACTCGATTCCAAGATCCCTCTAGTGATGGCACCTAGCGATATGGGTAGGAGGAAGGCACATTTGACAGAGGATTATGTTTACAAAATTCGTGATAGGAACGAGGTTGGGGCTTTTATATTTGAAATGTTTGATGCCTATTGGGAGCCAGGTTTTAGCGACAAGCGTATTGCAACCAATGATACTTGTGCGTACCTTTACCTTACACACCCACATTTATTCAAAGTCGTGCCAGTTGATTTGACAGTAGACACAAAAGATACGCCTGGGAAAACTTGTGCGCAGTTTCATCACAAAGGCAATGTGAAGATTATGTATGCTGTAAAGAGAAGAAAATTCTTAAAATTGCTAGAAAAAAAGCTTGCCACTTTTGACAATTTTAAATTGAAATAAAGATTTGCTAGAATTGTATTTTATTTAGTTTTTTAGCGGAATAATTTGTTCTTTGATATGGTAAAATGAATATTTAGTAATAGAGTTTTTTGGAATAAACAAATTATTTTGGTCAACAATCTTTTTTGAGGTTTTTATGAAAAAGATTGTTTTTTTATTTAGTATTTTTGTCTTGATGATTGCAATACTTGAGCAAAACAATACACCAATTTTTGCTATATTTGATGAATATTCTGGAGAATATTATTGTTATACTTCACAAAATTTTACTTGCGATTGGGCTAACACTGTACCCAATGGGAATGAATATATAATCAGTTGCTCAATAGACAGGGCACATTTATTAAATGCTATGTTAGATGATAATAAAATACGAGGAGAGAGTTTTGTGTTGAATGGAGTTGATAATATTGACGTTATTTTAAAGCAACTCGGTATCCAATACTATGGAAATAATGGTAGTGAGATATTGGCATATTCATGTTTGGTACCGTATAGCGTAAAAGTGGACAATAAATATTACAATGTGCAGTTGTTTGAGCGAAACGATGATGTTGTAGTGGGTTTCCCTATGATTTTAGGCAGTTTTTGATAATTTTTTAGTTTAATAGGTTTAAAAAATTCATCATTGGCTACAATCTAGGCGAAAAGGAGGATAAATGACATCATGGAACAAAACAAAACATCAAAGTTTATGAGTCTATTAAGAAAATATGGGTATTGGGTATTGCTGGGAGTGTCATTAGCAGTGTTAATAACTGTAATTACCTTAGTTGCTACTCGTAATGCTCCCTTGCAAGATGATGATCCATTTGAGCCAGTAGACAATGCTGTGATAGAGTTTTCTAGTCCATTGACAGTGACTAATGTTATCAAGGATTACTCAAATAGCGCTTTGCAGTATAGCAGTACTTTGAGACTTTGGCAAACCCACAAGGCTATTGATTTCGCTGCCGAAGAAGGCACTGAAGTGATGGCAGTGTTAGACGGTACGATTACAGAGGTCACATACAACTACTTGATGGGCAATATCGTAAAACTAGATGTGGGCAATGGAATGATTGTGGTGTATGCATCTTTATCTAATGATATACCAGTCAAAGAGGGCGATACAGTCACAAAAGGTACAGTAATTGGCTATGTTAGTAATACCGCCAAGACTGAGGTAAATGATGGACCACACTTGCATTTAGAGGTCTTGCTAGATGATGAAAAAGTTGACCCAAATCTTTATCTTGATCTAGCCGAAAAATAATTTTTCTGGGTCTATAATAAAGAATTTGCTTTACAACCAAATATTGTGTGTGTTATAATAACGCATGTCAAGTTTGACAACATTAGATGGTTATTAAAGGAGCAATTATGGTTATAGATAGGATAATTACACTTTTGGCTGAGCAGCTAAATGTAGATAAATCTACTTTGAATAAAGATACTCGTATTATTGAGGACTTACACGCAGATTCTCTAGATGTAGTAGAGATGTTGATTGCATTGGAAGATGAGTTCCAAATCAGTGTCCCTGATGAGGACGCAAAGGATTTGACAACTATAGGTAAGTTAGCTGAATATGTAGAGACCAAGACTCAACAATAAGATAATAAAAATCCACGGAAATCCCGTGGATTTTTATTGTTATAGATTTGTTTTTGTATGTGGTATTTAAATTAGTAAAAGCAAAGCTTTTATTTCCTTTTCTGCTTTGTCAGTCAGTAGATATTCTTTTAATGGCTCATCTAGACTATTGTTCAGTTTTTTACTATGTTGTCGCATGTTTTTGGCGACATTTTCTAATTCATAAGTCCATTGATAATATTTATTGAGATATTCCTTTGCTTTTTGAGTAGAGTTTGATAATTGAATATTTATTATTTCTTCCATTGCCTTTTTGGCAGTTTTATCTACGTTTTCAAAGTTTATAGTGATAATACCAGTGCTTGATATACTGATAGCATTTCCTTCCAACATTCTATTTAGGAGCATTACTCTCTGTACGCCATGTGCTTGAGCTAGAGAAGTTGGTTTTTGTTTTTGAAACTCGTCAATCAAGAAACTGCAAGCAATTTTTTTGCATTGAACATTATCAAATACCTTGTTGCTCTCAAATTCTGGTAAATAGGCTAAGGCGCCGAGGTCGGCTTTGAATTCCTCAAATATTGATGTATATTCGCCTAATTTTGTGTTTTTTGGCCCTAGTGAATGGGTGTTTTCGTGACAGATGACTCCCCAATGATCTGCCTCAGTGTCATAATATTGTAACTGATGAGGGTTTAGTATGGCGGAGATTACTTTTTGGTTGCGGTTATGTCTTACTTGTCTATGAAATACATTTTTGCGGTCGCCACCTCTAATGACCGCCAATTTGTCATCGTTAGGGGAGTTTTGTGCTACTGTTACGCCTGCTTGGCAGGTGCCTTCGCCACCAGTTAAACATACAATATCAAGATCTATTCCCATTTGTTTTTGTGCGTTGATATTTTGGTTATATAATTTTTGCATAGGCATATTTTGCGCAATTATATCCAAAATTTTATTAGTATCATTGAGGAATTTAGTTCCTTCTTTGTTTATTATACCCACACGGGCACCGATTGTGTCCTTTGCATAAAACTTTATGTCATACCGCTTTAATTCTTTTAGCAAGATTTCATTGTTGTTTATAGATTGAGTCATTGGATCGTCATAGCATTCTCTAGTAAGAGTAAAATCAAATATGGTATTTGATAATTTTGCCCATAAAGTATCTGCCATGCAATCGTATTCTTGATTGTCCTCAGTTAAAGCCTTGGCTTGGTAATCTAGGAATTGTGCAAAATCGTTATCATCACAATATTGTATAGCTAATCTCAATTCGTTAGCGCAGTTACAGAATTCTTCTTTAAAATATTCTACATATTCAATACCATGCAACTCATCGCCATGGTATTCGACCATGGTATGTTGGGACAATACTTTTTTTACTTCTGCAATTTTGCCTCTTTTTAGCATGGTTAGTAGTATTGAGTGAAATCTCTCTATGCTTAGATCAGTAGGATAAAAATTTTTTGCAATAGGTTCATCTATATTTTTTACTAGCTTTATAAAATTTCCTTCACAATCTGGTGAAAACATACTTTTTTGTGCGTAATATAGTATACTGGTTAATTTAGCATCAATATTGTTATTTTTTATTTCTTTTTTCAAAAACTCCTGAAAATCTATGTTGTATTTATTTTCCATTTTGTAATATGCTTTTTCCACCCAAATACTAGCTCTTACCAGATGTAATAGGACTAATTTTTGTTTGGGACTCAGTTGTTTGTATTCCATACTTTCTGGAGTAAGCATTTTTATAGGCTCCAATTGTGGTGCAGTTGCTCGAGTTTGCAACTCTTGTGTGCTCAAATTTAATTCAAATTCCATTGTTTTACTCCTAACCTAATGATAATTTTATATAACATATTATGTGCTAAAATTACTTTTATATTTTATCACTATGCTCACACAATAATCAACTTTTTATCTATATTATTCAATTAATTGTCACAATTTTTAGTTGACTTTAATACAATAAACAAGGAGATTTTTGCAAATTTTATAGTACTATTGGCAATTATAATGACTTGCTGACTTAGTGCTAATTTTTTGCTAAGTATTTATCCAAGCTAGCAGATTTAGTAATAGGAGGTACAAATGTACAAGAAATGTTGTAGAGAATGTTGCGACCAAGGTAATTGTTGTTGTGATAACACATCTACGAGAGATATTACTGAGACCATAGTAGTCCAAGGTCCAACGGGGCCGACAGGGCCAACAGGACCTGCGGGAGGACCAACGGGACCAACTGGTGTCACAGGTCCAACTGGGGCTACAGGGCCCACAGGTCCAACGGGACCGACAGGAGCGACAGGAGCAACGGGACCTACGGGGCCTACAGGCGTTACGGGGGCTACAGGTGCTATAGGTCTTGCAGGTGTTACTGGACCGACTGGCCCTACAGGTGCTACTGGTAGTGGTGGTGCTACTGGTTCAGCAGGCCCGACAGGACCAACAGGTCCTACTGGACTTACTGGAGATACTGGCGTTACGGGGCCAACGGGACCTACAGGTCCAACGGGTGCAACAGGTCCATCTGGTGGACCAACAGGTCCGACGGGACCAACTGGAGCTACCGGACCTACTGGAGCAACAGGAGCCGATGGCGATACAGGTGCAACGGGAGCTGATGGAGCGACAGGGGCTACAGGCCCTACAGGACCAACTGGAGCAACAGGTCCAACGGGACCTACGGGACCAACTGGGGCTACAGGTATACAGGGTGTAATCGGTTTGAGTGGTGACACTGGTGCAACCGGACCAACAGGAGCAACGGGACCGACTGGTGCAACAGGATCTGACGGAGATACAGGCGCAACGGGGCCGACTGGTCCCACGGGAGCAACAGGTCCAACAGGTGCTACCGGAGCTGACGGAGATACAGGCCCAACTGGTGCTACAGGTCCAACAGGAGAAACGGGGCAAACTGGAGCAACAGGAGCCGATGGAGACACAGGCCCAACGGGAGCAACCGGTCCTACAGGTGAAACAGGACCAACTGGTGCGACTGGTGCCGACGGTGATACGGGCGCAACGGGACCTACAGGGCCAACTGGTGCCACTGGAGCAACGGGACCTACAGGTCCTACAGGACCAACTGGGGTAACCGCTTTATCTGATACCTTGAGTGTGGCTGGCGTTACCACAGCAGAGCCTGGTACTCCAGCAAATGTTTTAGATGTGCAAACTGCAAATAATCATGCTTTATATTTTGTAATTCCTCGTGGGGTGACTGGTGCTGATGGTACTTGCGCTAGCATTAGAATAGGTCAAGTTAATAGTGTAGAGCATACTAATCCAGCTACTGTTACTAATGTTGGTACGACTGCAGATGCTATTTTGGACTTTGAGATACCAAAAGGCGTACCAGGAACCAATGGAGTATCTTGTGCTAATATTGTTACTATAAATGAGGATTTCCCTGTTAATGGGTATCTGGTGTCTAGTGGCAAAGCCGTTCCACTTTCTTATATCGATGGGCAAACTAATGATATTATACAATTAAATAAATCCACATCTAGTTTTAAATTTAACCAACAAGGTAAGTATTTGGTAACATTTATCGTAAATGCTTATCACAACTTATGTGCTGACAATTGTAGGCCATATGGTGAATTTATCAAAGTAACTTTACAAGACAAAACTGGTAAGATTCAAGTTGGTAGTAGTTTGCCATATATTGGACAGAATGAGAGTTCGATCGTGGGGACTGGTTTTGTGGAAGTCTCTGATACCAATCAAGAGTATCAATTAGTTAATAAATCTAATTGCAGTTTTTATATCAACTCAGATAGAGTAATTAATCAAGAGCAAAAGAAATCTTCTACGACCGTGTCAATTAGTATTATGAAACTGAGTGATTAGGTTTATAGATAGTTAGTATTACAAGACAGATGACAAAAAGCTACTACGATTTGTAGTAGTTTTTGATTTAATGATGCAAAAATATTATTGTAACAAATAGTAACATTTTAGCATAAATATATTTAGTTTTTTGGGGAGGGAAATATGGCTAATGATCCTAGTAATTATTTGATAGCGGGTAATGATGAACATGGTATTAATCCACCTACAGCAGGCAAGCGTACGCCTATCATGCCTTATATAGACAGGAGTATATACGAAAACGAATGGAATTTTGCAGTTAAAAATGCTTTTTTGGCTGATTGTCTACGGATAGGTTTTTATATACTAGATGTCAAACCCAATAGACAAGATTTGTCTATCAATAGTAGAGTGAATACTGTAAACAGAGCATCGCCTAGTTGTCTGGTAACCTTTGCATATAATGCTTTTGGTGATGGTACTACCTTTAATTCAGCAAATGGATTGGAGGTATTTTACTCGCCAACTAATGCTTATGCCACTCGTAGTAAGTCTTTGTCTGAGTATGTATACAACTCAATACTTGATGATACCAGTTTAAATGGGCGTGGCATCAAAACTCTTGATGTTGCTATGTTATCATCGGTTAGGACCGTGGCAACATTGGTAGAGGCGGGATTTATGACTAATTTTAATGAAGCAAAACTTATGTTGGACCCAGATCATATCAATACTGTAGGTAGAGCTACTTGTAGAGGTGTGTGTGAATTCTTTAATGTTACCTATATCCCTATAGAAAATATGACTTTCCCAACGATTCGTAGTGGTAGCAGGGGTAGATTTGTTAGATACCTTCAATTCTTATTAAAAACTCAAGGCTATAGTGTTGGGAATGTTGATGGGGCATTTGGGCCAAATACTACTAATGCTGTAAAAGCCTTTCAACAGGCTAATGGATTGACAGCTGATGGTATAGTTGGCAGAAATACTTGGTACAAATTAAATAATCTCACTCCAGAGGCGAGGATTTTAAAAAGAGGCAGTTATGGTGCAGAAGTTCGTTATTTACAACAAAAATTATATAGTAAATTATATAATGTTGGAACTATAGATGGAATTTTCGGCAGTAATACTGAGAGGGCGGTAAAGGAATTTCAAAGTGAAAATGGTTTGACTCCAGATGGTATAGTAGGACCGAATACGTGGTCGTATTTGGCTGACTTTGATCGTAGTAGACCATTGATTACCTCCTAATAATTTGTAATAAATTATCAAAAGTTGTAAAATATACTTTTTTGAGGTTTAATACTTGCAAAATAAATAAAACTATAGTATACTAAATATAGTTATTAGAGGAGGAAATTATGGCAGATTTTGACTATGACGAAGATGGAGTATTGGGTGATGCTGAGCCTATTGAGACCAATGCAAGAGATGCTGATGCTAGCACAGACAACTCAAATAAGAAAGAGCCAAAACCAGTAAAAAGTACCACCATGTCTGGATTGTCTTTGGATACATGGATAATTTTGTGTTCGTTGACAGCTATGGTATTGACAATATTTGGAGCATTTTTGTACGGAGTTGGTTGTGGTGCTATAGTTTTACTTGTGTTTAGATATCTTGGCTGGGCAGCAATGATAGGTGGCATCGTTGTTTATGTTGTTCAATTACTGCAAACAAAAAATATTGCATTTACTCCAGCGTTAGTTATTATGATATTAGGTATCTTAATTGTGTTTTCTGGTATTTATTTTTAAAATAAAAGGGCATGGCAATAGTCGTGCCTTTTTTTGTTTTATGGTTTGCTATTATATGTTGACACAAGGTATTAAAAGTTGTATAATCAAATGTACACTTTGACATTATTTGATATGTTATTGATAAAATTTTACTTTTTTAATTTTGTCATATCATCTAGTGAGGTGAGGTGTGAATTGTACTTTTGGTAAGCATATCTTTTGATTATTGATTTTTGGTATAATTTTTGGTATATTTCACAAATATATTAGATTTGATTATTATGAATTTTTCTATGTGAGTATAGCTCAGCTGGATAGAGCAATCGCCTCCTAAGAGTATGTAATAAAGAATTTAAGTCCTTTATTTACTGGGTTTTCGTAGGTTTTTGATTGAATTTTTGAAAGCATCAATAATTTTATCAATAGTTTTGTCCTAAATCTTGTGTGAAATCTCAAAATTTATATGTTCTCGTAGTTCAACGGATAGAACAAGAGCCTCCTAAGCTCTAGATGTGGGTTCGATTCCCGCCGGGAACACCAAACTGACCACTATTTAAGGTGGTCTTTTTCTATAAAAATACATATTTATCTCCTTTTTTAAACTTGACATTAAAAGACAACATACTTTTTGAGTATGGTTTTAGTATGATTATTTCAAAAACTTGTCCATAACCTGTGAAGCCTCATCATTATCTTCGTCTAGGAAATGGGCATAAGTTGATAAAGTCACATTTGGGTTTGCGTGTCCAGCAAATTTTGCCACAACTTTAACTGGTACTTTTTCTCTTAATAATGTTGTAATAAAGGTATGCCTTAATGAATGACAACCAATATGTCTAATACCACCTTTATTTAAAACATAGTCAAGCCACCCAGTTGTTGTGCGTGGAAATATTTGTTGCCCTGTTGTTTTTACAAACACCCATTCATTTTCATTATCCCATATTTCATAAAGTCTGTTGTGTTCGTTATCATACCAATTTTTGTATTCTAGTATGATTTCCATTAAACTTTGTGGAATAGGGAGCGTTCTGATAGATGTTTTTGTTTTAGGTGTTTTGGTGACTATTCCATATTTTGCACCTGTGTAGGTTGAACTTCTGTTGATTGTAAGCCTTTTTGTATCAAAGTCTATATCTTTCCATTGTAGTCCAACAAGTTCGCCTTGTCTTAGTCCAAGTGATAAAAACATTGCCACCATTGTTTTCTTTTTTAAGTCTTCAATGTTGTTCATTGATTTTATAGTGTTTTGTAATTGTTTTGTTTCTTCAAGTGATAAGATGTCTTTCTCTTTTATCTCGCCACTTAGGTTGTTTGGCTTTAAAACAAATTTACAAGGGTTTTTATCTATCAAGTCAGTTTCTATTGCAAAGTTGAAAATTGCGTTTAAAACTTTACGATAAACAAGTTTACTGCCTTTGGAATATGGCCGTTCTTCTACTTTCTTTGTAAAGTATTCGTTTACATTGAGTTTTAAAGCATTGCAAATTTTAACTGCATTTATCCATTGAATTGTTTTGCCTTTTTTCGCATAGAAAATCGTGCAGGTGCTAAAATCATTTTCTCTGCAAAGTTTATCAACATTTGTATTTTTTATTATTTCATCAATTGATTTCTTTAAAACTACTGTTTCTTTTATGATTTTTTTGCTGTTTAGATAGTCTAAAATTTCTTGAATATCAAGTGGTTGAATTTCTTTCATTTTAAGATTGCCTATCAAAACATTTAAATCTTCCACAATTTTTGTGTTTCTTACAACTGATGTTTTTGAGTCCTTTTGTTCGCTTCTTCTTAACCATTTTAAAGAGAATTCTTTAAAAGTTATTTCTTGTTTGTTTCGAATAAACTCTCGTTTTTGTTCTGCGATTTTGTTTCGAACTTCGTTTTCAAAGTTTACTGCAAAAGCATTTAATCTTCTTCTGTTCTCGTTTTCAGTTATGCCTTGCTCACGAGTATATGTTTTGTAAAATATCTTTTGCTTTGAGTCCTTAACATAAACTTGAATGTCGTAAACTTCTGTTCCATCTTTTTTAATTCTTGGTTTTTTAGGTATACTTGCCATATTATCTTTCTCCTTTTTGTAAATAGTTTAGAAGGTCATCAAAGTTGACTAAAACTTTGTTTCCAGCTGTTAGAGAAATGACTTTTTTAGAACTACAAAGACAGCGAATAAAATAGGTAGATAGGCAAGTGTTTGGGTCTATCTCCTTTAATTCTTTTATCGTGGCATTGATTGTTCTATATCTTGCAGAGTTTTCATTTATCTTTGGAGAATCGCAATTTTGTGTTTCGTTTTGTTTCTTTATGGTTAAATCTGTAAATGAACGCATAAAAAGAAACCCTCCTTTTAAATTTAATTTGGGCTTCTTTTTGGTTGCACTCACGCACGAAAGAAAAAGATAGCGAAAAGCAATCGATTTTAAATTATTTATATATATAAGCAGTTGCTGCCTGGTGGCTTTGCGTTTGCTAAAAATCTTTGGTCTTTGGGTTTTTTGAAAAACCCTCCTATATATATTATAGCGATTTGAAGTGCTAAAATGGGCATTTTGGCAAAATTTTTTTAAAAAAGTTAAATTTTTTTTGAAAAAACTAAAAAAGACACCCTTTTTGAGAGTATCTTTCGGCATTTTTATTAAAAAATCTATCTTTGGTGGAATTGCTTGTTTCATATCAATATTGTAGTATAAGCATTTTACAAAGTAAAGTGCAGCGACCTAAAAAATCAGAACTTTTTACTTTTCTTCGTTCTTTTTTTCTTCTTGCTTTTGCTTTTTGTTTTTCTTAAAGTGCATAACTAACATTACGATTGACAAAACAAGTGATAGTATAACGAAAATTTCAAATACTATCATTCCCGCTTCTGTGATAGTTTTAAAATTAGCAAGTAAAATGCCAACAATAACTAGTAAAATTGTTTGAGCAAGATTAAGCCATTTTATCCATTTCATAATTTTTTCTCCTTTTAATAAATTTTGATTATTATAAAAAAGCATTTTTGTGTTGTAAAGCC
>CALWPF010000016.1 GCA_944383355.1 uncultured Clostridia bacterium | reverse complement strand
ACCCCATGCATTGACGCATAAAAATAAATTTTACTCAATATACCCTCTATCTCACGAATGTTACAATGTGCCAATTTTTCGGACAAAATATAATCTAGTCCAGGAGCAAAGCTATATCCCTCTAGCTCTATTTTCTTTTGAATAATAAGTAGTCTAGTCTCAAAGTCAGGTGGCTGTATATCTTGCATAAAACCACTAGCAAATCTACTAATCAATCTCTCAGTCAGTGTAGGAATATCCTTTGGTAATCTATCACTAGAGATGATTATCTGTTTACCTGCTTGATGCAATGTGTTGAATGTATTAAAAAATTCCTCCTGAGCACTCTCTTTGTTACCAATAAACTGTATATCATCAATCAACAAAACATCTGCCTCACGGTATTTTGCCCTAAAATCTGCCATACCTTTTTCTTTACGCTTGCGCAAGGACTCAATAAAATCGTTAGTAAAATCCTCACAAGTGGTATACACAATATTGATATTACCAGTCTTGTGCTCCCATATATAATTACCTATAGCATGCAACAAGTGCGTCTTGCCTAGACCTGTACCACCATATATAAATAATGGGTTAAAACGTTTACCTGGTTGCTCTGCTACAGTGCGTGCAGCAGCATAAATAACTTGATTGGTAGTACCAACTACAAAATTTTCAAATGTGTACCTAGGGTTAAAAGGATTTTGTAATGTAGGAGCATATTTGGGCATAGCGTCAAGATTATCAGCCTCATCAGGGTGCAAGAGTTGATATTCCTTGATATATTCTTCACGCTCACTAGATAGTATGATATCTATGTCACTTATATTAAAAAATTGCTTTATAATAGGCAACATCTTTGATATATAAGAGCGTTGTAGTGTATCCCTAGCCATGGCAGTAGGAGCCACCAAAATTAGTTTGTCCTCATCAATATTTAGAGGCTCTAGTGGGTTAATCCACAGGTCCATACCAATAGAGGTAATCTCTTTGCTAAACTCTTGCATTGCTAATTGCCACTGCTTGTCTATATACTTTTGCATCACACTTCTCCTCTATCCTAATAAAATACAGTTAATGTAGTTTGTCACAAAAACTAGGCTGGTACATTGCATGACTAATTTAGAGAGTATTTATATTCCAGCACCAAGTATGCCAATCTTACAAAAAGTAGGAACACATCACAACTCTACAAAACCAAAATCTTTTGGTTCCAAAATACTCTATGACCTAGTCAAAACTAATATAATTGATTGTACCAAACACACCACCATTTGTCAACAAGCAGGGCCAAACATTACTTTGTTTTGTATTATTGCTAAAACAGCCAAGTAATGATATAATTAATTCAAGTTTTTCACTAGGAGCCTTTATGCAGGTAGACAAAATATCAGTAAAAAATTTTAGGAATTTACCACCGCAAGAGATTACTTTTGAGCCACAAATCAATGTAATATGCGGTAGTAATGGTATGGGCAAGACTAATTTGCTAGAGAGCATATATTTTGCCTCTATTGGCCGTAGCCCACGTACACGCAAAGATAGTGAATGTATTGCTTTTGGTGCACATACAGCCAATATAAATCTACAATACTTTAGGTCCAACTTGCCACGCAGTATTGATATCACCTTTGGCTCTAGACAGACAAAGAGCCTAATACTAGATGGCACTCCTACACCAAAAATTAGTGAAATCGTTGGTAATTTTGGCAGTGTGTATTTTAGCCCAGACGAGACACAGATAGTGCGAGGTAGTCCGTCCTTTCGTAGGCGCTTTATAGATATTATTAATTGCCAAATCAGCCGTGAATACATGCAAGCACTCAGTAGATATCAACATGCCATATCACAGCGCAACAATTATCTAAAAAATATCAAGCCTCTAGAGTACACACTGGAGCTAGAGAGCTGGGACCAAGAAATAGCCAAATATTGTGCCTTTGTTATAAAAAGGCGTGCCCTGTTTATCCAACAATTATCCACTATTGCTAGCGAGATTCACAAAAACTTATCAAATGGCATAGAAAGTATATCATTACAGTACAACACTATTTTGGACACACCAAATCAAAAGCCTCTAGATGAGATTATTTATACCTACCAAAGCGGTGCACGCTCAAACTTTCAAAAAGACAAGATACTAGGCTACTCCACCTTTGGTGCTCACAATGATGATTTTGATATCACACTAAATTATATAGATGCCATCAACAAAGATAATGCACAGAGCATATCAATTAGGCGAGCTGGTAGTCTAGGACAACAACGCACAGCGACACTATCATTAAAACTTGCTGAGGTAGAAATATTATCAAACGAATACGGCGAGCCACCAGTATTACTACTAGATGATGTACTAGGCGAGCTAGATATTATACGCAGACAAAAATTACTGGAGTACTGTAAGTTATACCAAACAATTATTACTTGTACAGAATGGCACGACGAACTACCAGCAACAATTTTTAGTGTAAAAAACGGAGTAGTCCAACGCTCGACTCAAGAAAAAAAATTATAAAATATTGAATTACGCTACACAAGTGTTAGTTAGACATATTTGTGTAGTTATTTTTATTTTCGATAAAACTTCCCATAATTCGACAAAATAATATAAACAAAGACAAAAAAAATAGCACTAACATCTTTATAATTGGAACGGGTCGTATTTTGTTGAATTTACAAGTTTTTTTATCGACAAAAGTTTTCCACATTTTTACTAATTTTGGTGCAAAACTCACAAAAATAAAAATTCTTGTAAACACAAAAAAAAATTGCCCAATATTTTAATAGACAAGGGAGGAAAATAATTATGGTGAAATCCCTAAATTATGAAAACAAAATTAATTACAAACAAGAAAGGAAAAACAAAAAAGAAAAATCAAAAATAGTATCAGCACAAGAGGAGAAAAATCAAAAAATAAATAATATAATAAAATTTCCAACTAATATATCCCAAAAAAGTATTAATCAAAAAAATTCAAATATTATTCAATCAAATAAATATCAAAATAGTGGACCAAAGCAATATGACTATATATTAGAATTATCAAACATCGCTAGCACTCCAGAGTTTAGTCAAGAGTTGATGTATACCATATATTCCGAATTACAAAATAATAATATAAATATTAAATTAACTCCAGAGCAAATTGTAAAAATTTTAAAAAAATTAAACAAAAAAAATAAATCAAAAAGTAGTGGGTTTTATTATCGAGTGATCAAAAGTATACTATGGGGAATACTCACAGCATCTAGTGTATTTATCAGTGCTTACACATTAACCACATCAATATTAGCACCAGCAGTTAGCACTCTCATAGCTATTTTTTGTGCATTCAAAATGATTAAAAATCTAAAAACACAAACCAAATTTTGTTCAAAATGTGGTAGTGAAAATATCCAACTTTTATTGGTAAAAAATATTTCAAATATCCCCTTACAATTGACCACTGATTCACATTTTAAACAAGTACATATGGTGACTACTACCTATACATACAAATGCAATAAATGCAAAAAAAATTTTGATATAAATCGCTTGTTTTTGATATGTAAATACAAAGACAATAGAGTAAAAAGTTTTGAAATATAAATACTATACAAAAAACAAATATCATACTAGTATCCATATTCTTACATCTAGTATGATATTTTTTATACACTTTTTTATTCAAAATTGACACCAATCAAGCATCAAATAATGCACCAAAATTATCTACACAAAAAATCAATAACAACCACCAAAATATTATCCTAAACAAGCCTAATAGGTGCATCTACATTACTCAAAATTTTGCACTCAAAGGAGCAAATAAAATCTAGCAAATTACCCTAACTTAATAGGGCAAAGTTTGCTCAAAAAAAACATCAAATTATCCACATTTACACATCATTGTGGATAACAATGTAAAGCACAAATTTTTGTACGCACATAGATAAAAATTAATTGTCAGATAGCCCAAAGTATACCAACTACATGACAAAATATAATATCCAAAAATTTGGGTAAATTGGACACAACTACAAAAAGTTAATCACAAAAACTTAAAACCCAAAAGGGCAAATTTTGCAACGCCACCTCAAGCAGTCTAACCCACTCCAAAAAATCGGATAGCAAAATCACAACACAACTCACAAAATCTAACCAGTCCAAAAAATCTTAAACATCACGCAGTGATTTTACCAAAAGCAATATCAACAAACACTTCACAGCGTTATCAACATTAGCATAAAAACAAACTAATAAAAATTAACACTATCGGCAAAACAAGTATTTTGCCAAAACACAGTGATTCTCGGGATAATAACCAAGCAAAACTTGCATAGGCAATCATACCCAAAACCACGAGAATGAGTCTACATCGCCACATTACATTAACCAATGCGCTTTATAGACATTTCCACAAAAGGCTTTCTTGCACTTTTGTACCAAGAGTCTAGCACAACAAAATAATTTTGTCTAGTAAGGTTGTTCAACTTTTTTTAATTTTCTCAATTTTTGTATTATTTGTACAAATTTGCTTTTTGATTAAAATTACAAAAAATATCACTTAGTACGCTAAAACATACAGGTAAGTATTCAAATTTTGTTATTATATAACAAAAAAATAAAAAAATCAACGCTAACTACTTTAAAAAAACTTGTACACTAGACAGCATATGCGTTACATCAAAAGTTAGTTACACTCTTATTTGATTTGACTAATACTCTTTCTACTTTTTGCTTTGCTTTGGCACCCATAGTTTAGATTTTTATTTTTTTAATTTTTTATTAATAGCGCTATTAGTATGTGATGTGGAAAAGTGGATAACTCTAGTGGATAAGGACAAGCAACTCTGTTAAATAGAGGATTTTCGGTATTTTGAGCGAACATTTGTACAGTGGAAAACTGCTATTTTTTGTGGAAAATAGATGTGCAGAACTACTAAAAAAATGTGGGTATCCTTCAAAAATCGGTGTATAACCCACTGATTTATGCTATTTACCCCCAAAACTTGTATTAATTTGATAATCAAGTTTATTTTAGACAATGTGTTAATATATTTATATATTAATACACACGCAACTATTCGTAAAACAAAATGAAATACTTTTCTTTCTCTATTACAAGTCTCTTTGTTTACCAAGTGTTTGTCTAAAGGATTGTGTGCCAATACTGAGAACTATAGGTACTAGAGTCTAGCTTTATATCGATTGATAGTATAGACTAATTTAGCTGTCACACAAATTAATTCCTCCTAGCTAGCCTTAGTAAAGTTTTACTGTTTAGATATCATGCCATCATCTTGTTTTAGTTTACTATACACTACTTAGCTATCCAAGATTTTACTGCTAAATACTAGTAACTACAAAATCTTATTTCTCTCTTGACAAATAACACAAAATTTTATATAATCACACTATGTATCTTACTACAATATAGACTATACAGGAGGGAGCAAGATGAAAAGGACTTTTCAGCCCAAAAAGAGGCAACGTAGCAAAGTGCACGGTTTTAGAGAGCGTATGAAGACTACCAGCGGTCGCAAGGTTTTGAAAAGGCGTCGCAATAGAGGTCGCAAAGAGTTAACAAGAGCTTAATTTGAGTACTATGCAATGTACTATGCACTTTAATTCGATACAAAAAACACTGATTTTGTCCGTTTTTTAGTAAAATTTTGCAAAAAAATGAGGTTACTATTATGTTAAATGCAAAAAATAGATTAAAAAAACGAAAAGAGTTTGCCTATATATATAAGAAAGGTAAAAAGGTTAATGGACAAAATATGAGTGTTTTTTTTGTACCTAGTAAGTTTCCTATATGTAGAGTAGGGTTTTCGGTGAGTAACAAAGTTGGTAAAGCGGTGGTTAGGAATAAGGTAAAGCGTAGATTGAGACATATTATGAGAGATTATGTGAACAAGATTAACAATTACAATTTGGTTATTGTAGTTTACCCAGAGATTGTTAACCAGGATTATAATACTCTGTGCAAAAACTTAACCCTATTATTACAAAAGGCAAAATTGATAAATGAATAAATTTTTTAGAATTATTACTGCCCCCTTTAGATACTTGTGTTATGGATTGATATATATATATAAAGGAACAATATCAAAAATTTTACCAGATACCTGTATATATGAGCCAACATGTTCAACCTATACTTTGATTGCTATTCAAAGGTTTGGGGTGATTCGAGGTATATTTATGGGAGCAAAAAGAATTTTTAGATGTACACCAAAACATGCTGGAGGTGTAGACCCTGTTCCAGATAATATTAGAGGTAATATTAAATTGGTTTTGTAACCAATTTTTTTATTTAATTTAATTTTTAAATCAAAAATATATAATAATACTATTATAAAATATATGTAATAATTTATGTTAAATTATTTTAAATATTTGATTATCTTTCTTGTATTTTTATATATAATAAATTTATTATCTATTTATTAAATTTTATAAAAATTTTTTATTATTTGTTACTTTAATATTTAAATAAAATATAATAAAAAAGTGGAATAATTTCCACTTTTTATTTATCTACTATAATCAACTTTTTTATTTAATTTTTCTTTTTGTGCTTTTTTCTCATCCATCTTTGAGAACATTTGCAAAGAAATTATTGAGAATATAAATGACATAAGTGAGTTGACTACAATGTATAGGGCAAATGCCGCACTATAACCTATAGTAAATATTACAACTATTATTGGCAATATCCATTTCATAAATTTCATTGGTTGAGGTTTTTTCTGTGCATCATCTGTTGTTTCTGTTTTATCTTTCTTTAGACTTTGTTTTTGAGAAAATGCAGCAGAGAAATATGTTATTACAGCTGCTAGTATCACTAATATAAAGTAACCGTTCCAACCTGAGTATTGTGCATATACCTTTGATGTAACTAACTCATATTCTTCTTGCCATATTGCAGATTGTGCATTCTTTTCATCTTCGGTAATAGATGTACTATTCATCACTTCTTTGTAAAAGTCTTGGTCTCTAAAGTTTGATATATTTAGGAATGTAGTATAATCAGGAAAACCTGATACCGATGTGTCTGGTCTCCAAATATTTTCGATCCAGAGCCAACTTTCTTTTATTTCATTATATCTATTCAAGACGGTGTCTTGAGCTGTACTCACTATAGTCGCAAGTGGTTCAGCCTGATATGCAAGAGTTTTTGCTCGTTCATCTATTTCTTCTTGAGTTATTGTATATTCGGGATTATCTTTATTTTCTTCGAGCAAAGCATTTTCAGCGTTAGTCTTTTGAGCATCTATCAATTCAGCTAACTTTGCATTAATTGCTTGGTCGATTTCCTCTTGAGTCATATTTTCGGTATCTATATTAAATTGTGTTACAAAATCACTATTATATTGTGTGTAAAAAGTGTTATTTAGGTCTACATACTGATTATAGATTTCTTGCCTGGATATCTGCATCAAACCAGTAAATAGCGTAATAAATATAAATAGAGTAATTACCAAATTTAGCACCATACTGAGGCAAGAGCCGACTACATTATATTTTTCACGCTTGTATAATTCCATAGTCTTTTGATTCAATATGGTTTTATTATCAGCATATTTTTTTTGTAATTTTTCAAGTTCTGGCTGTAATTTTGCCTGCTTTATCATGCTATCTCTACTTACTTTTCTCTGCCAAAAATCAAGCGGGCTCAAAACTATCTTTAGTACTATGGTAAACACAATCAGCATCCATGCATAGCTTGGAATAAAACTAAATAGGTTTATCACAGGAGACCACATATCTGCTTCCCAGCCGGCCAATAAACTAAACATTAATTACTCCTTTTAATGAGGTGATATCACATTATAACAGAATATTAAACAAAAATAAAGAGGAAATTGTATATTTTTATTTTTTGACAGTCGATATAGCACTGAATATGTCTTTTTTTATTTAATACAAATTTCGAATAGTAATTTTTGTTACTCTTTAATAAATAAATATCATAAATTATTTTAATAACACTTATATTCTATAATATATTTTGTACGGTTATTATCTTAATTTATTTAGCAAAGTATAAATCCTATCCAGGTCGTCTCTAGAATAGTAGTCAATATATATACGACCCTTTTTCTCTGTACCTAAGAATGTTACCTTTGTACCCAATAACTTTTGCATAAATTCTTTTAATTCTGTCATTTCTGCTGTTGGGGTAATTTTTGACTGCTTTTTGTTAGCATCAGGACTTAACATTTCTTGAACAGTTTTTTCAAGTTCCCTAGTGGTCATTTTATCATTGCAAGCTTTTTTTGCTAGTTCTATTTGTTTTTCTTTATCTGTAATACTTAGTAAAGCTCTAGCTGAGTTTGGTGCTAGTTTACCATTCTCAACCAATGCCATTACCTCGTTAGATAGGTTTAATAGTCTCAAGGCGTTAGTGATGGCTGGTCTACTTTTTCCTAATCTTTTTGCTAGGTCATCTTGTGTAAATCCATAGTTGTCTATTAGTTGTTTCATCGCAAAAGCAGTTTCTATTGGATTCAAATCTTCTCTTTGCAAGTTTTCTATTAGTGAGATTTCTTGCATTTCTTGATTGGTGTAGTTTTTTATGATAACAGGAACATTTTGTAGACCTGCCAACTTACTTGCCCTATATCTACGTTCACCTGCTATGATAATATACTTATCCCCACGAGGTGTTACTACTATTGGTTGTATCACGCCATGTAGTTTTATGGATTGAGCCAACTCTTTTATTGCATCTTGATTAAAGTTTTTTCTAGGTTGATCTGGATTTGGCTCAATTTTCGACAAAGGTAAAGTCCTTGCGCCAGTGTCTACTAGCACACCTTCATTACTTGCTTTCCTAAATTTCTCTTCTAGCGCCTGCTTATCTTTTAGAAAATTCATATTTTCAACAGGTTCGGCGTTACTATTTATTTGTATTTCTTGCACAGGTTTTTGCGGTGCAGTGTCTGTTGCTTTGTTGATTTTATTCAATAGATTACGAGCATTTTGTAACACGTCTGATGTAGTATCTGTGGATTGTGACTGTGTAGTATTTATCCTTTCGGATACATCTTCGATTTTTGTGTTGCTATCTACATTTTTAGATTGATTAATAGTATCATCTTGTTTTACTTTTTTTTCTTCTTTCTTTGGCTCGTTATCTTCATATATGGAAAATAAAGAACCCAAACCTCTACCTAGTCCATGTTTACTCATAGTATACCTCCATCAAAAATTTCTCTTTTATCTTTTAATACACCACGATCTTTATTTCTTGCCAAAAACTCTTTTGCCAAATCTTGGTAAGCAAGACCCCCTGTACTCTTGCTATCATATAAGTAAATAGGTAAACCATGACTAGGAGCCTCAGCTAGTCTAATATTGCTTGGTATGGTTGTTTTATAGACCTTGTCACCAAAAAAGGATTCCACCTCTTTTGCTACTTGATTCACTAGGTTGTTCCTATTATCTTTCATTGTCAGGATTACACCTTCAATTTGGATATCTGGATTAAGATATTGTCTAACCAACTTTATGGTATTCATTAACTGACTAAGTCCCTCCAAAGCATAAAAATGACATTGTATAGGTATCAAAACGGTGTCTGTTGCTGTCAAAGCATTTACGGTAATTAATCCCAAAGATGGCGGACAATCCATTAGTATGTAATCATAATCATTTTTGATTGTCAAAAGTGCATTTCTAATAACTTTCTCTCTATTTTCCCTTTGCACTAGGTCAACCTCTGCGCCTGCCAAGTCTACATTACTTGGTATTATGTATAGACCTTTAATCCTAGTTTTCATTATTAATTCGTCTATTTCACTTTCACCGACGCACAGGTCATACATGGTTTTCAAATCTTCACTCTTATCTATACCGACACCTGTAGTTGCATTTCCTTGTGGGTCTAGGTCTACTAGTAATATTTTTTTGCCATAAGCTGCTAGATATGTAGCGAGATTTACACAAGTGGTTGTTTTACCTACACCACCCTTTTGATTTGTAAACGAAATTATTTTCCCCATAGTACTTCACCTCACTTTTGGCTCATTATAGCATAGAGTTGTTTTATTTGCAATTGTTTAAAAGAAGTTTGTTTAATTTAATATTGTTTCATGTGAAACATAGTATTTTAATTTTTTTAATTCATGTAAACGTTAAGACCTAGATTATTACTATTAATTATTCCTACTCAACTACTCCAATTATTTATAGTATTTCGCTTTAACTAGTAAATTGATTACATTGTGTAAGTATTTCAATACTATGCAGTTTTGAGTGTTTGTTTACACTTGTATAGTATGTTTTGTTTTATGTGAAACATTTAAATATTATTCTAATCTATTGTATACTACTCTTATAATGATTCAATCTCTTACCTTTTTTTGTATGTAAGAATTTAAAAAAACGATTATATAATACATTACTGCATAGTACTACATACTACTCTATATTATACCAATGGTAAGTTTCATGTGAAACATTCTACACGAGTCTATCACTCACATACGGGTACGTGATTTCTCTTTATATTATAAATATTATGTATTATAGAGATAATAAAAATATTTTTGCAAGTTTGGAATTATATATATTTGCTATATTGATTATACAGTTTTTTAAATATAAGTATAAATAAGAAAAACTGTTTCACGTGAAACAGTTTTTGTATTAAAGAGGTTTACTTGTTATTAAATTTTTAAGACGTGGGTATATGGTTTTGGTACTCGATATTTTCTTTATCTCAATAATGCTTCTTGTTATTTTATCAAAGTATGTTTTATTTTTTGGGTATTCGCTATTTATTAAAGATGTGTTATATGTATAATGATTTATTTTATTTATCTCGCCACCCAATTCTATAATGGCATGTTTTGCTGATTCTATTTCATTATCTATATTTAGACTCTTATAGGCAATGAATTCTCCTCTTATTTTTACAAAAGGAATGCATAATTCACTAAGAATATTAAGTGGAGCTACTGCTCTTGCGATGCTGTAATCAAATCTTTCTCGATGCTCGGTTGTACAATATTCTTGAGCTCTTGAGTGAATAGCTGTTACATTTTTTAATTCTAATTCGTTAATAACTGTATTTAAAAACTCTACTCTCTTATTGAGGCTATCAACTAGTGTTATATTAATGTCTGGTCTTGCTATTGCTATCGGTATACCTGGGAATCCTGCCCCACTTCCTATGTCTATAATTGTGCTATTACTTTTATAATGTTTCACATGAAACAATGAATCTGTGAAATGTTTTAAAGAAACCTCATAAATATCGGTTATAGCTGTTAAATTCATTACTTTATTGTATTTTATTAATTGTTGATAAAATTTTTCTAATTTATTTATACAACTACTTTCCAAAACTATATTATTTTGTAGTAAAGTTTTATTTATAATATCAAAATTATCCATTTTTTGATTTTTCCTTTATATTTCTCTTTTTTAGATAAATAGTGAGTATATTTATGTCAGCGGGTGATACTCCGCTAATTCTCCCAGCCTGTCCTAAACTATGAGGTAATATTCGTTTTAGCTTCTGTCGAGCCTCCAGACGTAAGCCTGTTAATGCACTATAGTCAATATCTTCTGGTAAAACGGTGTTTTCGAGCTCCTTTTGCCTTTCTATCTGCTGGCGCTCTATCTCGAGATATCCATGGTATTTTGCTAGTATATTTAGTTCATGTAAAACCTCTTCTGGATACTCAGGGAAAATCTTAAACTCATTATTTAATTTATAAATATCGATATTTGGTCTTTTAATTAAGTTTAGTACACTTATACCAGTTTTTACTATTGGTTCACTATTTTTATTTAAGAAAACAATTAATTTTTCATTTGGAGGTAAAATCTTTTCAAATAGTTTTTTTCCCTCTTCAATCATTTTCTGCTTTTTTTTGAATTTTTGATACTGTGACTTTGACACTAAACCTACTTTGTAGCCCTTTTCTGTTAGTCTAGCATCTGCATTATCCTGCCTAAGATGTAATCTATACTCTGCCCTAGCGGTCATCATTCTGTATGGCTCATTGGTGCCTTTAGTAATCAAGTCATCGATTAGCACCCCGATATATCCGTCACTTCTAGACAATATTAGTGGCGCCTCTTGTTTTAGGTATTGGCAAGCATTAATTCCTGCAATTATTCCTTGTGCGCCGGCTTCTTCGTATCCACTTGTGCCATTAATCTGTCCTGCAAAAAATAGTCCATTTATTTCCTTGTATTCAAGATTGGCTTTTAGTTGTGTGGAATCAATTGCATCATACTCTATTGCATAAGCATAGCGCATAATTTTAGCATTTTCAAAACCGTTGATAGAATGTAAAATATCTCTCTGCACCTCTACAGGTAAGCTAGTACTAACACCCTGCATATATATTTCATTTGTTGACATTGCCTCAGGCTCCAAAAAAAATTGATGTCTTGACTTGTCAGCAAATCGCACAATTTTGTCCTCTATTGATGGACAATATCTTGGACCTATGCCTTTTATTATTCCTTGATATAGAGGGCTCTTATCCAAATTTTTTCTAATAATATCATGTGTATTTTGGTTTGTGTATCCTATATAGCATGATGCAATATTTTTGGGCGCATGCTTGGTACGTATACTAAAATTAGGTAGACCATCTACACCTCGTTGTTCCTCAAAAATATCAAAATTTATTGAGCGCTTATCTATTCTCATTGGTGTACCTGTTTTAAAGCGCATAATTTTTAAACCTAGCGCCTGCAAATTTTTGGTTAAATGTGTTGCGCTCATAAAACCATTTGGACCACACTTTGTTATAACATTACCTATTATTATGTTGCTATCTAGGTATACTCCAGTACAGACTACCACAGCTTTACAATTTATTGTTTCTTCCAGATGATTCTTTACTCCGCAAACGGAGCCATTCTTTGTCAATATCTCGGTGATTTCGCATTGCAAAATATCTAGGTTGTCTTGATTTTCCAAAACTTGCTTCATATATTCATGGTATCTTACTTTGTCTGTTTGTGCTCTCAGTGAATGGACCGCTGGTCCCTTTGTTTCATTCAACATTCTACGATGTATTGTCGCCATATCAGCCACATGGCCCATTTCACCTCCAAGAGCATCAATTTCAAAAACTAGGTGGCCTTTTGCGGTACCTCCAATACTAGGATTGCAAGGCAAAAAGCCAATACTATCTAGATTTAACGTTGTAAGTAATGTTTTGAAACCAATTCTTGCTCCTGCTAAGGCAGCCTCACAGCCAGCGTGTCCAGCGCCTACAACGACTATATCATAATTTCTATTTTCCATTTTTGTCTCCATTTGTTTCATGTGAAACTTTTTATTTGCACTCTAAAATTTTCTAACTTTCCGTACGATAGTATATTATATTATGTTTATATACAAACATATCAACTGACCAAGCAGATGTTACGTGGTTGTTATTTGTCATTTACCTAGACAAAATTTACTAAAGATTGTATCCAGAATTTTACCATCTGTGTTTTCGCCAATAATACTTGCCAAGGCTAACCAACAGTCTCTCAACAGTAATGCTAAGCAGTCTATAGAATGGTTGGCCACTAAAGCTTGTTTAATTTGCTCAATTATCTCTAAGGATTTTTCTAAACTTTGCTTGTGTCTTGTGTTTGTGATTAATATTTGCTCGTTCAAAATCTGATTATTTATAGTTTTATCAAAAATTAATTGTTTTAGTTCATCAATTTTTGTTTTATTAATGGCGCTAATGCTTATATCAAAATTTTTGTACTTTAAATCCTTGTATAAATTATTAGGCGCATCAATTTTATTTAATACAATTATTTTATTGACTGTGCTATTTATATTTATATCTTGCGCATCTAGAGGCCTTGTTGCATCAATTAGTTGTATTACTAGATCCGCCTCATTGACGGTATTTTGGGCTCGTTCGATTCCAGCTCTTTCTACTATGTCATCACTGTTGCGAATACCTGCTGTGTCTACAATATTAAATCTAACCCCGTTATACTCATAGCTTTCGCTCAATGTGTCTCTAGTAGTGCCCGCTACATCTGTGACTATAGCTCTGTCATAACCCAATAATGCGTTGAGTAGTGAGCTTTTCCCGGCATTTGGTACTCCAGCGAGTGCCACGGTGACACCGTTTTTGATTAATGCCCCTGTTGCACTGGTTTTGAGTAGATTGGTGATATTTGTTTGAATCGGCTCCAAAGCCTGTAATATTTGATTGTGAGAAATGTATTCTATATCTTGATCTGGGTAATCAATTGCTACATCGACCTCAGCAATTAAATTGGTAAGGTCATCTAGTATTGCATTTACTCTGTTACTGAGTCCTCCGTTAATAATATTACTACTTGCTCTTAATTCAGCACGAGAAGTGGCGTTGATAATATCTATAATTCCTTCTGCCTGGGTGATGTCCATTTTGCCATTTAATACTGCTCGTTTACTAAATTCACCTGGCTCAGCTAGTCTAATATCTTTAAATTTTAATATTTCATCGAGTACTGCCTTTGTTAGGTAATAGCCACCATGTAGATTTATTTCCACTACATCTTCACCAGTAAAACTATTTGGGTTAGGAAAGTACACACATAGTGCTTGATCGCAAAAGTCGTTAAATTTGATTTCACCCAAAATCAATTCACGAGGTTTTTGCTCTAGCAAAAATGCTTTGTCAAAAATCCTACTTATAATATCTTTTGAGCACGGTCCACTCAATCTAATAATTGAAACTCCGCCAACACCAATAGGGGTTGATATAGCACAAATAGTATCGCTTTTCATTTTTTTCCTCATATTTTACTTTAAATTTATCATATAATTATATCACAATTATGATGTCTAATCAAGTAGCAAATATTGTATAAAATTTATTTACATAAACGATGAAAAAATTGCCACATTTTATAGATTTGCAATTAATTACTTATAATAAATAAAAAATAAATAATCATATATATTAATAAAAATGCCTATATGGTGGAGTTGTGTAATAAATTTTTAGTTAATTAATTAAAAAATATTATTTTTGTATTATTTTGCTAAATTATAACTATTATCAATTAATTCATATAATTTTGTAGTTGGCAAACTATTATCAAGACAAATTGTTATCCAGTGTTTTTTATTCATATGATAACCTGCAAAGATTTTTTTGTTATCTATTATTTTATTTATATATTTTTCTGATGCTTTTAAATCAATTATTTCAACAGATTCATCGCTATCAATGTTTAGCTTTTTCTTTTGGATAATTAGTAAGGCCGCATACCATTTTTTATTATCTTTTCGCCTCCATATTGCATTTTGGGGAAATTTTGGCCATAAGTATTCCAGTTCATCTCCGTATTTTTGGTTAATATAATCAATAATTTGTATAGCTTGTGGACTTTTGAAAATATTTTTTTCAAAACATTTGGTGTGAATATCATTTAATACTTTTTCATACTCATCTCTGATTTTACCAACAAATTCGCCTGTAGTATCAGTCAAGTGTAAAATATATTCATTGCCAGTATCTTTTTCTATAATTTTTGTTTTTATTATATCCTCTTTTATTTCTATCGTTAGTACGAATTGATTTTTGACAATAGGGATAGAGTAAGTATAAATTCTACCATTTTTACTAAAGCCATATTCAATTAATTTATTATAATTTATTTTATCCATATTTTTAGTATAGCATATTAATTTTATTTTGTATTTAATTTTTTGAATTTAGAGTAGTAATTTTTATAAAACATTTTGTAGTTTAATTATAAATAAAAAAGTTTTAATATTTGCTTTTTATTAATTATTTACAAAGTAATATTTTTGTGGTATAATCTATGCCTGTATTATTGAGATGAGTTTTTGATAATTGATAATATGTGCATAGTATTAAATTAATTATGATATTTATTTAATATTTTATAGTTTTTTATAAAAAATAAAGAAATTTATTTATTTTTTGTTTTATTTTTTGAATTTGAGGTATGGAATAATGGAAAATAAATTTAATAAATTAGGGTTAGATAATAATATCTTGCGAGCTATAGCTGACCAAGGTTTTAGCGAGCCATCTGTTATACAGTCAAAGGCTATTCCTATTATTTTGAGTGGGGTAGATGTTGTGGGACTCAGTCAGACTGGTACTGGCAAAACATTAGCCTTTATAGCACCGATGTTACAAAAAATGACTATGGATAGTTACTTGCAAGCTGTAGTATTGTGTCCTACTAGAGAGTTGGCTCAGCAGATATTGGTAGAGGTGCGTAAATTTGCTACTTATTTACCTCATGTGAGGGCTGTTGCGGTATATGGTGGTGCTGATATACAGAGACAAATATATGCACTAAAGCGTGGAGCAAATATTGTAATAGGTACTCCAGGCAGAGTAATTGACCACATCAATAGGCACACTATGAGATTGGATAATGTACATTTTGCTGTACTAGACGAGGCTGATGAAATGCTAAATATGGGATTTAGAGCGGATATGGAACAAATCTTATCAAATACGCCTAAGAATCGGCAAACCATTATGTTTAGTGCTACTATGTCAAATGATATTAGGGCGTTAGCAAACAAATTTATGCGCAACCCAGTAGAGATAAAAGTAGGTGAGCAAAACACTACCATTAGCACGGTAAAACAAACATATTTTATTACACCAAAAGACAAAAAAAAGCGAGCACTACATGCTTTGTTAATGGAGTTGCCTAGAGGCAAGACTCTAGTATTTTGCAATACCAAAACAATGGTAGATGGAGTACAGTCTTATTTGCAAAAAATGGGGTATGATGCATTAGCTTTGCATGGTGATATGCCTCAGCCAGTACGCAAAAGAGTATTGCAAGAATATAGAGATAATAATGGCGGTATTATGGTCACTACTGATATAGCGGCTAGGGGAATAGATGTCCAAGATATATTGCATGTAGTCAATTTTGATTTGCCTCAAAACAAAGAATATTACATTCATAGAGTGGGGCGTACTGGCCGTGCAGGAAAAACAGGTAATGCTTGGACACTGTTGAATACTCCAGCTCAGGTAGATGACCTCAGACAGATTGAAAAATCCACAAAATCTACTATATTGCAAGGCAACCTCAGTTTAGATGGCTTGACGGTCAAGGCTACCAATCAAAAGCCGCAGAGGCGAGGTCACAATTTGAATATCAAAAAGCGTGAACAGAGGCGAATTGGTGCTAGTAGCAAAGGGCAGTACTCCAAAGTAACTCGTGGTAGGTACTCAAGAGGACAGGGGGTATTAGGCCAAGTGGACAGTGCACAACAAACTAATGCAAAGGATAGTCAAAACATATCAGGTAGAGCAAAGGTAACTGTAGCGGGCAAATCAAAGAGAGGTACAAAGACCCGTACTCTTAGGAATGTGCACAAATCAAAAAAACAACCTAGCAAAATACATTTTTAATTGTTTTGTTTTATACAAAAAAATAAAAGTAAAAGAGTTATCCACAGCATTGTGCAAAAGTGGATAACTCTTTTTGTTGCTATTTTAACCTAAACATCTAGATTAAATGGTAAATTATCTTTTATATAAGTTGCCTTTAACTTTAACATAGTGACCATAGGTAGCAATTTTGATTTGTCAAAATTTTCTAGCATTGGTGTGATACTATCTAGTGCAGAGTTTAATAGATCTATAATAGATGCTTTGCTCGCTTCATCGAGCCAGCCTAGTTTGCAAAAACTGCTGAGAGATTGGCTAAAGGTATTACAATCAATATTATCATATAGTCTATTGAGGTCGCGTTGAGTGACCAAATGAGCGTCCAAACCAATAAATACCTCTAACAAATTTTTTAATTCTTCAAACCTTTTTTTTAATATATTTCTATCAGTTGTTTTCTTTGTCATAATTTACTCTCTTTTATTATTGTATCTCAATATTGTAAACGTATTTTTCTGCCTCGTTAATGATGCGTGTCATTGTCTTGACTACATTCACAGGGTCTATTCCGGATGCGGTTTCTCCAGACAACATTGTTGCTGTTGCCTCCTCATATATGGCATTTGCTACATCATTTACCTCAGCTCTAGTAGGTCTAGTAGATGTAGTCATACTTTCCAGCATCTCGGTCGCTACTACACATATTTTGCGCTTTACATTACACAGTGATATGAGCTTTTTTTGGATAGGAGGAATTTTTTCTAGTGGTATCTCGACACCGAGATCACCCCTAGCCACCATCAAACCGTCACTGACCTCTAGTATTTCCTCGGCATTTGCTACACCGCTAGCGTTTTCTATTTTTGAAATTATTTGGATATTTTGTCCACCATTCTGAGCCAAAAACTCTCTAATGTCTAGCACATCTTGCTTGCAACTCACAAATGATATTGCAAGATAGTCGGCTTTGTTTTGTATAGCAAACAGGATATCATCTTTGTCCGCTTGTGACAAGTATGGTGTACTAGGTACCACACCTGGAACATTTAGTCCTTTGTTGTTTGATAATTTGCCTCCAAATATTACTTTGCAAACGATATCTGTCTTGGTGACCTTTAGGACCTCCAATACGATAATACCATTGTTAGCATATATTTTGTCACCCACCTTGACCTCATGTACTAGAGCTTTATATTTTAGGCTCACTATTTGGTCTGTCCCTTTAATATCTTTGGAGGTAAAAGTAAAAATTTCCCCCTCTTTTAGCTCGGTGCTACCTTTTGCAAATGTGCCAATTCTAATCTCAGGACCTTTAGTATCTACCAAAAGTTTCAAATTTTTTTGCTTGCGCAAAGGCTCAATTTTGTCAATTAATGCTTGGTGCCCTGCATGGGTGGAGTGACTCATATTGAGTCGTGCTATATCCATACCAGCCTCTTGCATTTGTGCTAATATCTTGGCATTATCACATGCTGGACCAAGTGTACAAATAATCTTTGTAATTCTCATAATCTTATCTCCTCGTAGTTTGTGTGGTAGTGATATCAAAACTTACTATAACAAATTAAGTCATTTATCATTATATAATATTGCCCAAAAATTAACAAACAAATTATCAAAATTTATTTTTGATTAATAATTAATTATTATTCAACGGCTATGTTTATTTTTTAGCGTAAATCTATGCAGTCCCCAAGCATTGAGTCTAAAAGGTTTTATTACTTGACAAAGCGAGTACAAAATTCTATAATTTTTATAGTTATTTTTATTACTTGGAGACACATTTATGGCTAAGTATAACTTTAGTGAAATAGAGAAAAAATGGAACGATTATTGGGAAAAGAATAAAACTTTTGAGACTGATGTATGGGACTTTAGCAAACCAAAGTTTTATTGTCTAGATATGTTTCCTTATCCTAGTGGTCAAGGTCTGCATGTAGGGCACCCTGAGGGATATATTGCTACAGATATAATCTCTAGGGTAAAGCGTATGCAGGGGTACAATGTTTTGCACCCTATGGGCTTTGATGCATTTGGATTGCCTGCAGAGCAATATGCCATATCTACTGGCAATCACCCAGCCGAGTTTACACTAAAAAATATTGAGACATTTAAGTCACAATTAAAAATCTGTGGCTTGTCTTTTGATTGGTCAAAAGAAATTAGTACTTGCGACCCCCAATATTACAAGTGGACACAGTGGATATTTGAGGAGTTATACAAGGCTGGCTTGGCAAAATACATCGATATGCCTGTAAATTGGTGTGAGGAGCTAGGGACAGTATTAGCTAATGATGAGATAATTGACGGCAAAAGTGAGCGTGGTGGGTACCCAGTAGTCAAAAAGAATATGCGTCAATGGGTAATAGATATTCCACAATATGCAGACAAGTTATTAAAAGGTTTAGATGAGCTAGATTGGCCGAATAGCACAAAGATAATGCAACGTAATTGGATGGGTAAGTCTGAGGGAGCTATAGTACATTTTGCTGTGGCAGATGGTGATGTCACATTTGATATATTTACTACTCGTATAGATACATTATTTGGTGCTACTTATTGTGTACTGGCTCCTGAGCACGATTTGGTTAGTGTTATCACCATGCCAGAGCAAAAAGATGCCGTGGCAGATTATCAGCGCAAATGTGCTAGCAAGTCTGACATTGAGCGTACTGATACCTCAACCGAAAAGACTGGGGTATTTACCGGTGCTTATGCGATTAATCCAGCAAATAACAAGCGCATACCTATATATATAGCCGATTATGTACTGTCCACTTATGCTACAGGAGCAATTATGGCAGTACCAGCTCATGACGAGCGAGACTATGACTTTGCGACCAAATATGGACTAGATATCATACCAGTCGTAGAGGCACCCGAGGATGTAACTGGTGCTTTTGTGGCAGATGGCAAACATATCAATTCACAATTTATAGATGGATTAAATACCGATGACGCAAAGGCAAAAATGTTTGATTGGTTAGAGCAAAATAAATTGGGTTACAAAAAGGTCAATTACAAATTGCGTGAGTGGATATTTGCTCGTCAACGTTACTGGGGAGAGCCATTACCTGTAATACATATGGACGATGGTACTATCAGACTAGTAGATATCAAAGATTTGCCTGTAGAGCTACCAGTGCTAAAAGATTATCATGCAAAGAACGGTGAGCCACCATTAGCAAATGCTACTGAATGGGTAAATGTAAATATAGATGGCAAACATGGCAAGCGAGAGACTGCAACCATGCCGGGTTCCGCTGGCTCTAGTTGGTATTTTTTGCGTTATGTAGATAGCCAAAATGACAAGATTTTTGCAGACAAAAAATTGCTAGATCACTGGTTGCCTGTTGACCTATACGTTGGTGGCTCTGAGCATGCTGTGGGACATTTACTATACAGTAGGTTTTGGAATAGATTCCTTAGCGAAAAGGGTTACTTATCTCACCCTGAGCCATTCAAAAAATTGGTACACCAGGGTATGATACTTGCACCAGATGGGCGTAAGATGAGTAAACGTTGGGGTAATGTTATTAATCCTAATGATGTAGTCGCTGAGTATGGTGCTGATGTATTCCGTATGTATGAGATGTTTATGGGACCTATCCAAGATGCAAAGCCTTGGAATACAGAGAATATTAGTGGTGTAAAAAAGTTTTTGGACAAAGTCTGGTCAACATACACTGAGCAAGACAAGATAAAGGATAGCGATGACACTACTTTGCAAAAGTTATATCATCAAACAATCAAAAAAGTAACCAATGATTATGAAAATTTGAGTTACAATACTGCAATTAGTCAAATGATGATATTTATGAATGCAGTGCAAAAAGCTCCAGTATTTCCTCGTGAGTATGCTATTGGATTTATAAAAGTACTTAGCCCAATAGCACCTTATATTGGAGAGGAGATTTGGAATACAGTCTTTGGTAACACTAGTAGCATCGCATATGCTGAATGGCCAAAGTATGCTGAGGCACTCACCATTGAGCATGAGATACAATTACCTGTGCAGGTCAATGGCAAGTTAAAATCTACTATTATGGTGCCACTAAATAGTACAGAGCAAGATGTATTGGAGGTAGCAAAACAGTTACCAGAGTTGGCTAATAAAAATATAGTAAAAGTAATATATATACCAAATAAAATAATAAATTTAATTGTAAAGTAATTTTTGAAACTGCGCTAAAACTAGTGCAGTTTTATTTTTGGATAATGCTTATCACTGCTACATAGGGGCGATATCTTGACATTGCTATAAAGTTTGTTCATTAATCACCTTAGTGTACACTGGATAAAAGATTTTTTTATTTACTTTACTAACAAAAATGAATCTGTTAGAATTAAAATAAAAATTCAACAAAGGGCATACCTATGGACAAAAATCCCAAAATACATGTAGGGCATTGGGAACGCACTAGGAAAAGGTTATTACACATACCTACTAGTGAATTGAATGATATTGATGTACTAGAGGGGCTATTACAGTTTGTGTACGTGAGAGCAGATACAAATGAGATTGCACGCAATTTGTTGCACAAATTCAAAAACATCGCAACACTATCCAAGGCTAGTGTCCAAGAATTGATGTCAGTCACTGGTGTAGGAGAGACCTCTGCTCAAAAGATTGTAATATTGTTTCGTTCGTTGGAGTTTATTAAGTTACAACAGTCCACTATTCAATATGAGACCCCTACTACTACATTTAATGCATACCAGTTGATATCAAAATATTTTACAGATTATCACACTGAGCGATTGCAGGCGTTTTATCTGGACACCAATAGCAACCTATTACATGCAACAGTGATAGGTATTGGTAGTAGTTGCGATGTGAATATTGACTACAATGCTATCTGTGAGCAAGCACAGCGTTATCAAGCAAGCAAAGTCATCATAGCCCACAATCATCCAACAGGTGATTGTAGACCATCAGTAGCGGACTATCAGTGTACTAGTAGATTGTATGGTATGTTGCGCAGTATTGATATTCGATTGGTAGACCATATAATATTAGCAAATGACAAATTTTTTAGTTTTAATTCTTCAAAAATTTTACCATACATCGCCGAGATGTATGATAGATTAATTAATCATACCATTTCTAATATTAGTATAATTCAGGGGAACAAATAATTTTTAAACTTAATTTATAAAAAGTATTTATTTAGTACATAAGATGTGGTATAATAGATCGTAGAATAAAAAAAGAGGTTACACCAATGCTGGAAGGTACTAAATATGTTGATGGATTATCAATATATCAGCGTTATGCAGAGAAAACGGGACGCAACGATTCTCTGCGTGCTATACTGTTGCAGATAGCAAACGCAAACGGTAGAGTAGTACAAGCTAATGCTGATATAGAGGATATTGTCCCACTAGTTACTTTGGAGCGATTAGACGCAGTGAGTCATCTTAACTTGAGTTTAGATACTAAGATAACTGACCTTAATTTTTTATACGACACTCCTAATCTTACCTCTCTAGAGTTAAAGATTATGCCAACTTACTTAAATTTTAATACTGACCAAGCCTTTTCTGGTGAGTACAGGCGTTTATTGGATCAAAATTTGGATTTGAGTGCTTTGCGAGATTTAGTCTTGCTAGAAAAGATAAAAATTACACAGTTACCTAGCCTCCGTTACATAGATGTTAGCGAAAATTCTTCATTGCGCACTCTGTCATTGAATAGTTTACCCAATTTACAGCAAATCAAGGGCTTGGAAAAACTGACTAATTTAAATGATTTCAGCATCGTAGGTTGTGGTGAGGCTCAAAAAGATATAAATATCCTTAGATTATTGGAGCAAAATGCTAATTTAAAAAATCTAAAACTGGATACCAAACTAATCTTGGATAACATTCACAATGACCCACAATTTTTAGAGAAATTGGTGCAATATGGCAACAACCATCATATTGATATCAAATGCTGTGACTTGGATAATAGGTTGTTTAGTCCAGTCTATACCGAGATATCTCTTGAGCAAATGCAAGAAATTATCAATATGGCACAAGAGATAAATAGTCAAATAATATATAAAGACATGTCACCAGAGGTCAAATTATTGGCGTTGCATTATTACATAGCAAAAAATATTAGTTATGATCACGAAGGGGCCAAAAAGTATTCTCAATTATCTCCCAACGCTCCAGAAAATAAAAGTATTCGGTCAGCATACACTGCTTTTAAACACAGATCAGTAGTTTGTGCTGGATACGCTACAGCGTTAATGTATTTAGCAAGATTGGAGGGCATTGATGCAGATGTTTGTCCTGTATTCCTTGATACAGATATGACAAAGTCCAAGCGAAAATCAACTACAGTATACGGTAATCATTTATTAATAAGAGTTAATATTGACGGAGAAATATATTACTGTGATCCAACTTTTGATAATAGCAGAGCATTATCCAATGAGCCGTTAAAACACTTTTTGCTCAATAGACAAGAGGTAGAGCAGTATGCCAAGCTCAGTGTTACACAAAAAGATGTTGTCAATGCACCTAAATTAACAGATATGGCTAAACAATACTATCAAAGCGAATACAATTACTATATTGACGCAGACACTGATAAATTGTATCAAGCACCCAATCTAGCAGATATGATAAGAGACCAGCAAGATACTCAGATTACCTCTAACGAACCCAATATTGATACAGTTTTGGATATAGTGAATAATGATGATTTTGATGCTGAGGTTTACACTTTTGATGAGCCCAAGCAAGATGATATGAATGGTATGAGTGACGAGGATATGGCTATAGAGTATGCCATTCGCAATAAGATACCAGCTGAGCAGTACAAGGCTCAAAAAGGGCAAGAGCCTACTCAGCAGAGTGATATGGGCGAGGTTAATTTATCCTATGAGCAAGAGTCAAATCAGCAAGATACAGCAGAGCAGAGTATCAATAATATTGGTTCAATTAGATAAGTATCGATGCGTTGTCATTACTAAATATTGTGACAAAAAGTATGCTACTCGATAGCATACTTTTTGATTATAATGTGTGTTCGTCAAAAGAGTATTCGATTTTTTCTGTCTGTATTTTGGTACGAGGACGCTGAGATATTGCCTCAATAATAGACACTATTTCATCATCTACTTGCTCTATTTTTTGTTGCAATGTATCATCTTTATTATTTCCTTTGAGTTGCTGTTGTATTAATTGGCGTTTGTTTGCTAGCTGTAGTATTTGTGCAAACTCCTCATTTGTCATATTGTCCATTATTTTTCCCTTTAATTTTATGTGCTTTATTATAGCATAATTGCAAAATCTTTGCAATATATCTCAACTACAAATGTATATTGCCTTGTGTAATGAATTTAGTATTTTTTTGATAATTTTTTATGCAAATTTTGTATATTGCATATGGCTTTTAAACCGGCTATTTATCGTGTTTTTTGGCATTCTATATTTCGGCAAAAAATATTGGAAATTTAGTCTAAATGCTACACATTTTTTTGCTTTTATGGTATAATACTCGAGAGTAAAAAAGAGGGGAATATTTAGGGCTCGGAGGTTTGTCTAGAATGTGTCAAAAATAGTGTCTTTTGACAGTATTTTTGCTTAGCTTTTTTGATGCTTTACCCTCATATTTACCTATATAGTATTTGTATTTGATTTATTCGCAATTACTAACTACAATCAAATGGAGAATGATTATGTCAGATAACACAGTTGACAACAATTACAATGAGAGCGCTATTCAGGTATTGGAGGGATTGGAGCCAGTACGCAAACGCCCAGGTATGTACATAGGTAGTACTGATGAGCGGGGATTACAGCATTTGATTACTGAGATAGTTGACAACTCAATTGATGAGGCATTGGCAGGCTATTGTGATACTATCAATGTTACTATTCTCAAGAATGGTGCTTGTAGCGTGCGAGATAATGGTAGAGGTATCCCGACAGGTATACACAAGCCAGAGAATATCAGCAGTGTAGAGTTGGTGCTGACCAAGTTACACGCTGGTGGTAAATTTGGTGGTGGAGGATACAAGATAAGTGGTGGACTACATGGTGTAGGTTTGTCAGTTGTAAATGCTTTGTCTACATGGCTAGAGGTTGATGTGTATCAAAATGGTAAGATATATCACCAAGATTATGAGAGAGGCAAACCCAAAAATCCACTTACTGTCGTGGGTAATACTACAGAGCGTGGTACATGTATTACTTTCTTACCCGACCCAGAGATTTTTGAGACTACCGACTTTAATTATGAAACACTCAAGTCTAGATTCAAAGAGATTGCTTTCTTAAATAAAGGATTACATTTACATCTCAAAGATGAGCGTGAGGACCAAGAGCGTGAGGACGATTTTCACTTTGAGGGTGGTATAGTAGAGTTTGTCGAGTTTTTGAATAAGGGTAGAGATGTATTGTTCCCAAAACCTGTGTTTATTGACCGCAAGGCTGATGACCATGAGGTCGAGATATGTTTCCAATATAATGATAGTTACAATGAAGTTATTCACTCTTATGCCAACAACATCAATACTGAGGAGGGTGGTACTCACCTGGTTGGTTTCAAAAATGCATTGACAAAATTGATTAATGACTATGGTATCAAAAACAAGTTGTTAAAAGAAAATGAAAAGTTGTCTGGCGAAGATGTGCGTGAGGGCATTACAGCAATTATTAGTGTAAAGTTGACTGAGCCACAGTTTGAGGGGCAGACCAAGACCAAATTGGGTAATTCTGAGATGCGTGTATGGGTAGAAAAGGCTATGGCAGATGACTTTGAGGCATTTTTGGAGGAAAATCCAGCTCCAGCCAAAGAGCTCATACTCAAATGTGTCACAGCACAGAGGGCTAGAGATGCTGCTCGTAGCGCTAGGGAATTGACCAGGCGAAAAGGTGTATTGGAGAGTACTAGCCTACCAGGCAAACTCGCAGATTGTAGTAGCAAAGATGCTAGTCAATGTGAGATTTATATAGTAGAGGGAGACAGTGCAGGTGGTACAGCCAAGCAGGGCCGTGACCGCAAGTTCCAAGCAATATTACCTTTGCGTGGTAAGATACTAAATGTAGAGAAAGCACGCCTACCTAGGATATTGGAAAATAACGAGATAAAGATGATGATAACTGCCTTTGGTTGTGGTATTAGCAATGAGTTTGATGAGAGCAAGTTGCGTTACAATCGTATCATTTGTATGACAGATGCAGATGTAGATGGTAGTCATATCCGTATTTTGTTACTGACATTCTTCTTTAGGTTTATGCGACCTTTGATAGAAAAAGGGCATGTTTATATCGCACAACCACCATTATACAAAGTTACTCGCAACAAGGTTGATAAATATTTTTATTCTGACAAAGAGTTGAATAATTACCTAGATGAATTTGGCAGAAAAAATATTGAGATACAGCGTTACAAAGGTCTAGGTGAGATGAATGCTGAGCAACTCTGGCAGACCACTATGAATCCAGAGTCTAGGATATTGTTGCAGGTTACTATGGACGATGCCTTTGAGGCGGATCAAATATTCACCATACTGATGGGTGAGGAGCCAGAATTGAGACGACAATTTATAGAGGACAACGCTACTTTGGTAAAAGACCTAGATGTCTAATAGTGTTGATACAAGGAGATTATTATGGATAATAGAGATGACGATTTGGATAAAAAGTCAACAGATCCCAAAGATGTAGATGATAGTGTAATGGACAATGCACTAGACTCCCAGACTGATACTGACGGAGTACAGCCTGATAGCGTTGATGCTAGCGCTAGTGCCAAGGCAGATAAACTATTGAATGCTGACAATGATGATGCTGACTCTCCTCAACAAGACCAAGAGTCCAACAAGGAGACTATGCATGTCAACAAGACTAGTTATACAGACCTCACTATGCAGTGTGTAGATGAGATCTTGTATGATGACAAGACACATATCATCAAGACACCAGTCGTAGGCGAGATGAAAAAGAGTTTTATTGCTTATGCTATGGCTGTTAATGTGAGTCGTGCTATCCCTGATGTACGAGATGGTCTAAAGCCTGTACATCGTAGGATACTATACTCTATGAGTGAGTTAAATTTATTTAATGACAAGCCTTATCGTAAATGTGCTCGTATCGTTGGTGATGTGTTGGGTAAATATCACCCACATGGAGATAGTGCCGTTTATGATGCATTGGTGCGTCTTGCTCAAGACTTTACTATGCGTGTGCCATTGGTAGATGGTCATGGTAACTTTGGTAGTGTAGACGGTGACCCACCTGCTGCGCAACGTTATACTGAGGCTAGATTAGCAAAGATAAGTGCTGAGATGTTGCGTGATATTGACAAGGATAGTGTAGACTTTTATCCCAACTTTGATGATACTTTGCAACAACCCACAGTATTACCTAGCCGATTCCCTAACTTACTGGTAAATGGTGCTGATGGTATAGCTGTTGGTATGGCTACAGCAATCCCACCTCACAACTTGGGTGAGGTAATTGATGGTGTCATCGCACTGATCAACAACCCAGATATAGAGGTTGATGAGTTGATGACCTATATCAAGGCTCCAGATTATCCTACTGGTGGTATCATCATGGGTAAAATGGGTATACGTCAAGCATACAAGACTGGTCACGGCAAGGTGGTGGTGCGTGCCAAGACTGAGATTGAGGAGGACGGGGACAAGGCCCGTATTATCATTACAGAGATACCATATCAGGTAAACAAGGCAAACTTGATTATACAGATGGCTAATCTAGTCAAAGACAAGCGCATAGAGGGTATCAGTGATATCAAAGAAGAGTCAGATAGACAAGGTATGCGTATTGTAGTGGATATCAAGCGTGATGCCAACCCTCAAGTAGTACTCAATTTACTGTTTAAGCACAGCCAATTACAAGTTAGCTATGGTATAAATTTCTTGGCTTTGGTAGATAGTGAGCCAAAGGTTCTCAACCTCAAGCAAATGTTGTATTATTATCTAGAGCACCAAAAGCAGATTATATACCGCCGTAGTGTATATGATCTGGAGAGGGCAAAGGAGCGTGCTCATATAGTAGAGGGCTTGGTCAAGGCGCTGGCAGACATTGATGAGGTAGTGCGTATCATCAAGACAAGTAAAGAGAAAAATGATGCTATACATCGCTTGTGTGAGCATTTGATACTCACAGAGATACAGGCCCAAGCTATACTAGATATGAGATTGGCTAGGTTGACTGCACTAGAGGTTGACAAGCTCAAGACTGAGTTGATGGAGTTGCACGCTCTCATTGCAGAGCTAGAGAGTATTATTGCTAGCCCTCAAAAGATTGTGGCTATAGTAGCAAAAGAGTTGCTAGAAATAAAGCAAAAATATAACGAACCTCGTAGGACAGAATTGTCCATAGATATGGGTAGTATCAATATATTAGATCTAATACCTCGTGAGAGCACTGTTGTTACTCTTACTGGCCAAGGCTATATCAAACGTATGTCATTGAGTGAATATCACACCCAGAATAGAGGCGGAGTAGGTATAACTACTCACAAATCAAAAGAAAATGATGCTATACAGCGTATGTTTGTAGCAAATACTCACGACACTATGTTATTCTTTACCAATAGAGGTAGAGTATTTAGTCTCAATACTTATGAGATACCTGAGGGTAGTAGAGTGGGTAAAGGTAGGGCAATTATCAATCTATTGCAATTTGAGCAGGGTGAGCGTGCTACAGCCGTAATACCTATACCTTACTATATAATGCAAAAAGTGCAGTCAAAGTCTGTAGTTGATGCTACTCTAGACAATGATGACAGCACAGATAATATTGATGCTGTTAGCGAAGACACAGCAAAATTGGAGCAAGAGAGTGAGCGCATGAATGCTGAGAATCCTAATGGCTACTTGATGATGGTAACCAAGAATGGACTCATCAAAAAGACTCCTGTTACCGAATTTTTCTACATTATGCGTAGCGGTAAACGTGCTATTACACTCGAGGAGGGTGACGAACTCATTGAGGTAGTACATACCACAGGTACTGATGATATATTGATTGCAAGTAGTGAGGGTAAATGTATCCGCTTTAACGAGCGTCATATCAGAGTGATGGGTAGGGCTGCTCGTGGTGTGCGAGCAATGCGCTTGCCTGACGGGGCTAGACTGGTAGATATGAGTGTCGTGATGCCTGATGCTGAGGTGTTGACTGTTACATCAAATGGTTATGGCAAGAGGTCGGATATTCATGAATATCGTTTGCAATCTCGTGGTGGTATAGGTATCAAGGCAGGTGTATTCAATGACAAGACTGGAGAGTTGATTGGGTTACGCCAAGTACAACACAATGATGACATATTGTTGATAACCAACAATGGACTGACTATCCGTATTACCACTGATAGTGTACGCAAGATAAAGCGTGCAGGTCTGGGTGTCAAGATGATGAGACTCCGTAGCAACAACAAGATTGTCTCATTTGCTATAGTTCCAGCAGAGCAAAATATAGACGCTATGGTAATGAATCAGGAAGATGCAGAGGCTCTTAAAAAGGTTGAGGGAGTATTATTTGCCGATGATATTAGTCAACCAAAAGATTTTGCGACCGAGATTGACAAAATAGACGAGCACATGGATACCAACGATGCATTGGTTACTGAGGAGTTGGATTTATCCAATGACACAGAGTTAGATGAGGCTCTTGATAATGATTCTACAGATATATAGGTTTAATAAAAAGGTATGTTTATGAATCATACCTTTTTATTATGTTACAATATACAAAACTGTAAATTATATGTTAGAGTATGTCTCTAACGCTACAATATCTTTAATTCATAAAATTTCCACTTTGCAGGTTCTATTTGTAATGCTATAGATTTACAGCAAAAGTAATAATATTCTTTTGGCTCCCAATTAACCAGAATATCCATAGCAACATCGAGAGTGTTTCCATTATCATCATAAACTTTATATTTAATCAATGCGTAATTAATAGTTTTATCAGAGCAATTTTGAATTACACCATCTATTGATATACTCCAATTATTATCTGTGATTTTTGTAATATTTGTGTCCATGCTTGTGACCCAATCTGGATATTCAGGAGTATGGTGTAGCGATCTAACATAGAGTGTAACGAATGTAATACTGATTACCAATAAAGCTATGATAACTAATGCAAGCATGATATAAATAATCTTAGTATTCATCTTCATCCCATTGTAAATATATATATAAACCAGTTTGTATTACCAATATGTATTATAGTAAATTATACATAATGCTACTATGTATGTCAATTAAATAAACGATGAGAAATAGTATTATTTGAATATACATAGTGTAAAATTGTAGTATGGATAGAAAATTTATTGCAAAACGCATTGCTGGATTGAGGTATGCGAAAAAGGTTTCAGCAAGGGGACTGAGTTTGGAGCTGGGGCAGAGTAGTGAATATATTAATCAAATAGAAAACGAGCGCAGTGTACCATCATTAGACGGTTTGATAAATATCTGCGATTATTTTGGTATTACTTTGAGTGATTTTTTTGATGATAAGACAGAGTACCCAATACAATATAGAGAAATTATTGCAGAGTTAAATAAATTAGATACCATAGAGTTGGAGCAAGTGACTAATATTATAAAATTAATAACGCACAACAAAAAATAGTATTTGCGAAGTTTTATGCATGTACTTTAAAAACCATTTTTGTTACTGATTTTATACACTTAATATACGACTTTAGGTATTAGCCTAATTTATTAAAATTTGACAAAGTTGGATTTTTGTAGTACAATCTTTACAGCGATTGGGGAGTGAAGATTATGGAATTATTAGAGTTATTACCAGCGTGTTGGGAGCGAATGGAGAGAGAGCCTAAACTTGCTAGGGAGATACTTGTAGGTGTCAATGATTTTTGTATTAATGGTTTTGTAGCACCTCATTGGGGTAAGAGTTTTGTGAGCAGTATAGATGGCTATAGATATACGCTAAAAAACAAAAATGCCACAGTAGTTGTAAGCGAGCGTGGTGACTTTATAAAAGTTTATGAGCCAAATACCAATAGTGGTAATGTTGATGATGCAGAATATTCAGTTAATTCTTACTATATAGATACTATTGGTAGGGCGAGCGTATATCCCACTCAGTCTGGGGCAGACTTTTATAACTATTGCCATGGGGATATAAAGTTGGAGGATTTGACAGATAAATATTTTTTGGACCCATTATTTTATTTGTCTGTGCTCAAAAATGAGGAGAATCAGTTTAATTCATATTACTTGGCTTTGCAAGAAACAGATAATTTGTTAAATTTGGTGACTGGGATAAACAATTATAGTGTAGACACAAAGTTATTAGATATGAGGGCGACTATTACTCAAGATAATTTGTGTATAGCCAAGATTAAGAGAAATATCGCTCAAAATGGTATTCACTCACAAGAAATAGCAGTTTTAGAAAAGTATATATCACAAAAAAACAATTTGCAAAAACGTCTGGAGCAATACAGTACAGTAAAAAATATGAGTGATACGAGACAGCAGGTCATGGGCTCATTTCTAAGAGAATATGTTTCACTCGAAAAAGAGTTTGAGACCAAAGATATACAACAATGCGATGATGGATTATCTTTGCCAACTCTCAAGTAGCCTAAAAGTTATTAAAAACCAATACTAAAATTTACAAATAAATATAGTTAAATTTTAACGATAATTGTTAGATATTATTAGTCATTTAAGAACTTGTCAAATATGTCCTGACAAGTTTTTATTTATAATTTTATATTATAAATATTATCTTATATTTTTTGCTAAATTTTTGTATTGGTTATGTATTACATAATTAGGTTGCGAGCATTAACTTGATTTTTTAACAAAAATGTATTATACTGTATCATAATTATATTTATGGGGGGCATTTATGGAGTTTATGGATTTGTTACCAGAGTGCTGGGAGCGTGTAGATGATGGTAAACGCAATCCAATTTTTTTAGAGAATGGAGTAAATAAATTTCGCATAACAGGACTTGCTAATCGTAAATGGGACCAGAGCTTTGTGAGTAGTATAGATGGTAATCGATATAAGTTGCGTAATCCTAATGCAATTGCTACATTAAATGAGCAAGAGGGGTTTATAAAGATTAGTATACCTGCAAAGGAAGGTACAAAAGTTCCAGGAAATACTTATTATATTGATATGCTAGGTAGGGCTACTCAACAACCCACACAATCTGGCGCAGATTATTGTAATTATTGCAAGGGTAGTATTAAACTTGAGCAACTCTCTGACAAGTATTTTACAGATCCTCTGTTTTATATGTCAGTGCTCAAAAATGAGGAAAATCAATTTAATTCTTATTATTTTGATATGAATGCATTTTCGGGTAATTTTATTGACGCAGCCGCTGGTATAGACAATAGTAGTATTGATACCAACAAGTTAAAACTCAGAGCTACTATTGCCCAAGCTAATCTTGATATTGCAAGGCAAAAGCGCAATATTGCACAATATGGTATCCAACCTCAATTTGTAGAGGAAATAGAGCGTATAGCAAAGGAGAGGGACGCTATTCAAGAAATTTTGGATAACTATAGTTCGAGAAAAATTGCTCAAGAGACCAAGAGCGAATTATTAAATTCGTTTGCACAGGAATATGATGCTGTAAATTCTGGATTGGGAATAGAGGTTACCAAACAATCTAGTGAGACCTTGGCTCCTGCTACACGGACACTTAAATAATTTTATTAGAATGCTATTATTTTATCAAAAGCCCACTAATATATAGTGAGCTTTTTTATTTACATCATCGCTTTATGAGTATTGAATTATAATATTTTTTATTTTGTAAGTATTGGGATAAGACTTGGCAAAATAACCAGTTGACTTATCCCAATTTTATTTTTAAATTTTTTTGCGAATCTTGACTAAGCAATTTTTGCAAGAGTTTCATATTAATGTCATTTACGCTATGTACCAATACTGCCTTTGTGCGCAATTCCATAGCTGGTATTATATCTCTATAATAATTATCTCCTATTACAGCCATTTCCTCTGGTTGGATTTTTTCTGTATTCAAGATATCCCAAAATACCTCTTTTTTTGTTGTTTTACATTCCATTTTGTTGTTGCCTATTACACCAGTAAATGGAGTGAGGTCAAAGTTGTATTTGGTAGAGTAAAATTGTATAAAATCACTTGGCGAAAAGGACACAATATATAGTTTAAAATATTTTGCAAATTCTCTTATTACATCATTGTCAACGAATTTTACCTTTTTGGCAGTGCTGTACAAGTTATTTCTCAATGTCTCCCACGCTAGGCTACTGCCAGTTTCTTTTATTAGGCTCTCAGCAATTTTGTTGCCATCGCATTCACCACGCAAATTGTATTTATCCAAAAACTCATCGATTTGCGATGGTGAATATCCGTCTAGGCATTTTGTTATAGCGTATTCACAAAAACTTGGCCATTCTTGCCATACATCAGTATTGTACAAAGTATCATCAAAATCAAATATCACAACCTTTATCATTGGTTTTTCCTTTTGTGATTTTTTATAATAACATTATCCAATTATATCACATAAATATAAAATATCCAATCTAAAAAAGTTACTCATTATATTTTTATTAGTAAATCCAAAAGCTTAGATAAAATATTATTTTCATTTTTAATATATAATGGTATAATAGCTCGTAGAGGTGGAATTATGACAAAAACAAAAAATTTAACTAAATATATAGTTTTTTGCTTGATCGCTATTATGTTGGTCTCGACAGCATTTATTTTCTCTGGTTGCAATAGACCCAATTATGATAACCTGTCCATCAAAAATTGGGACAATTATGTAGCAATTGGTGCAGGTACTATTTCGCAAAGTAGCCAAACTGCTAGAGTGGCAACCACAGCAAGTATGAGTAATGGCATATATGCAACAAACAATACCCAAGATACTAGGCTGATTGGACTCACTACGAGTGGTATATATTAGCAGATAGAGTTTGCAGATGCCAATGGTAATACTACAACGCAAACAATGTCTGTTGCTAATTACAAGGCTTTTGTGCCAATGACTTTTGTACAATTTACGGAATATGAAGTTATCAAGGTTGGCGATTTTTCGGATTATGCACCTTTTGATACAGATCCATTGTATGTAATAGATAATTATACTGGTAAAATATATAATTTGTCTAATCTTTTTTATAAGTTAAGTTTAGAGTATACAGATGAAACCATTTCCTCAAATGATGCCGTATATTCATGTGGCGTTACCTTAGATGACACTAGCAACGGATATACATATGGTGAAGGTACTACAGATTATTTGTACAAATTATCCTTTAGTGATGGTAATTTGGTAGTAGAGAAATGTATAGATAATAGCAAACTAAATTATAGTAGTTATTTGGTAGACAAATACAACAATGTATTCTTGACTGACTCAAATAATGATGCAAAGTATCTATATAGAGATGGTACTATCAAGATATGGGAGCACTCCATATATAGGGGAATGAATGGAATAGTGTATAGTGGTAGCCAGTGGGTAAATGCTGAGGGCGAACTGGAGTCCGCTACTTTTGTACCGACCACGACCACTTATTTCCCAGGTAGTGATTTAATTTATCAAAATGGTAACAAATTTTATTATTATCGTCAAAAATTTACCAGCAATTATGATGAGCGTAATATAATACACAAGATAACCAAGATAGACGAAGTGCAATATGAATACACTGCTATAACAATGCAAGATTGGTCTGATGATTATGCCGTAGTCAACGAAAAACTTTATTGTCTAGATATAGATGGAAACGAGATATTTTATATAGACATCCCTACTGGTCAAAAATATTTAATACCAAATAATAATTATGTATTCAATAAAATCTATGCAGACAAACAAGGTAATATTATTTATGAGGGCGTCGATTTGAATTTGGATAATGTTACATGTACCATTACTCCTGAGGGCAATATTACCGAAAATGTAGTAGACAATGGTTATCAAATCTTTTACATTACACCTATAAATTAATTTGTGTAATATTGGTAAATTTACAAATTAGCAATTTTGGATAGCAGATGTAATATTATTGAAATATAATATTTATTTAATTTGCATCAATTTAATCAAAAAAAACCATACAATATAATACTGTATGGTTTTTTTGTTGTCAGTAATTAAAATATTAATATTTTTATTTTAAATAAAATAAATACCAAATTAATGTAAACATTATATACTAAAAATCTTTTATATAGTGCACCACAATACTAGTGCAAACCAAGATATAAAATAATCTTCACATATAAAATGAAACATTGCAAAAATCATATTTCCTACAAATAAATTTTAAAGTTAGTTGACAATGGGCATAATCTATGATATATTAATACTGTTATCTTTTCAAATGTTTGTGCTCTTAGGTACAGTATATTGAGAAAGTAGATGGATAGTTTATCTTATCTTGGGCAAAATTATATCATTCTCTAATGATTATATTGTGAATAAGAGCCAACAAAAAGATACCATAACATATTATATATAAATCATACATGGAGAGATACCCAAGCTGGTCCAAGGGGGCACCCTGCTAAGGTGTTAGTCCGAGCAATCGGAGCGAGGGTTCGAATCCCTCTCTCTCCGCCATGAACTTGTCCATCCGTACCATTATGGTATGGGTGGTTTTTTTGTCTAATTATTGAATTATCTACTATTTTATGTTATAATTAGAATGTGAAATAAGGGAGATTAAAAATGGCAACAGTAAATGAATATTTAAATGAATTACTTAATAAAAAACAAAACAATTATAATTATACAGAGAATGAAAAAAGAGCATATGCTTATATATCTGATTTACTGAATCAATGGAAACAAAGATTTAATAGTATCAATTATTATTATCCAATACAAATTCAAATGGAATTATCTGGATCAAAAGCTAAAGGTGATGCGATTAAAGGCAAATCAGATATTGATATTTTTGTTTCTATAACCGATAGAACCAATCAGTTTACATGTAAAGATTATTATGAAGATTTATATGCCTTTTTGAAACCTAAATTTGCAACAAATAGTTTAAGAAAACAAAATGTTTCTATTGGAATATCTTATGCAGGTTGCAGTATTGATGTAACTCCGGGAAAAAGAATTAATTACAATTCTTATTCAATATATAATGATTACGACAACCATTTTATATACTCAAGAAAACAAAATAAAAACATTCAAACAAATATAAAAAAACATGTAAATTTAGTTAAAAATAGTGGTTTAACAAAAGAAATGATGCTAATAAAATTATGGAGGAATTGTCATAATCTTGCATTGCCATCAATTGCAATTGAAATCATTGTTAATGATATACTATATGATAAAAACTCATATGATTTATATTCCAATTTTAAAAAAATTTTAGAGGCTTTAAGAGATAGTATAACAACTAGAAAAATTATAGACCCCGCTAATACAAACAATAACATAGCAGACACTATGGGTGATGATGAAAAAGAAAACATAAGAGAGATTGCTATACAATCATTAAGTTATGACCATGGAAATACTGTCACAACTTCTAAAATTGTTTGGTAGGTAAAAATGAATAAAGTAGACATTAAAGAATTATTTAAAATAAAACAAAACCAAATGCTTGCTAATTTTGGATTAAACGAAGCCATTTTCCATCCTGGAACAAAAGGTGACGCTACAGAAGAAGAATGGAGAATTTGGTTTAATAAGAATTTCCCTAAAAGATATCGTGCAGAAAAAGCATTTGTTATTGACCATTTAGGGAATTGTAGTGAGCAAATGGATATCGTAATATTTGACACTCATTTTTCTCCAACAATTTTTGAAAACAATGGTGCAAAATATATTCCAGCAGAAAGTGTTTATGCTGTTTTTGAAGTAAAACAAAATTTAAACAAAGAACATATTGAATATACAAAAAATAAAATAAAAAGTGTAAAACATCTAATGCGAACTTCAGCTCAAATAAAAACACTTCATGGTTATGAAGAAGGTAAAATCCCTCCAATCATTTTAGGCGGTTTATTAACTTATAAATGTGATTGGAAAAAAGAAAATATAGAACAAAATATTAAAGATAATCTCACATCATTAATTAAAGAAAAAGAAGAAGAAATTGATTTTATTTGTAGTTTATCTGAATATGCTTGTGCAATTGAAAACAATTCTTGCATATCAAATTTTTACGGGCAACCAATATATATCAATAATTTCAATTTAATAACAGACAATGACAATTCCCCTTTGATTTTTACTTATTTTAAACTATTAAGGATGTTACAAGATATGGGAAATGTCCCTGCCATAGAATACAGTAAATATGGAATTAAAGGAATTGATCCAACCAGTAATTAATAGTACTAAAAACATAAAAAATCGTGCTTTTTAGGGCACGATTTTTTTATTGTTCTCTTTTTTGAAGTACTGCAAAATATTCTTTTGAGTAGAAGATTGATAGGTCTATGTTTTTATTTATTTCTTGTTC